>NZ_MQSY01000043.1:0-74665 GCF_001921245.1 Aeromonas sp. YN13HZO-058
TGATGGTAGACCTCAAGGTGATGGCCTACTTCAAGATTAGCCTTTCAACACGTAATTGGGACAGCGCCATAAAAAAGCCCGTCATCACGACGGGCTTTTTGCTGGGTGGCTCTGCAGGTTAATCAGTGCAGGATGCGGGCGCGGATGGTGCCGCTGATCTCCTTGAGCTTGGCGAGCGCCTTCTCGCTGTGCTCGGTCTCCACGTCGATCACCACGTAACCGATATGACTGCTGGTCTGCAGGTATTGACCGGCGATGTTGATCCCCTCTTCGGCGAAGATCTGGTTGATCTTGTTCATCACGCCCGGCTGGTTGCGGTGAATGTGCAGCAGGCGGCTGGAGCCCTTGTGGCCCGGCAGCGACACCTCCGGGAAGTTGACGGCGGAGAGGGTGGAGCCGTTGTCGGAGTATTTGACCAGCTTGTTGGCCACTTCCAGCCCGATGTTCTCCTGCGCTTCATGGGTGGTGCCACCGATGTGCGGGGTAAGGATGACGTTCTCCAGCCCACGCAGCGGGCTTTGGAACTCCTCGTCATTGGACTTGGGCTCGACCGGGAAGACGTCGATGGCGGCGCCGGCGATATGGCCGCTCTTGATCACGTCTGCCAGCGCGTCGATATCCACCACGGTACCGCGGGCGGCGTTGATGAAGATGGCGCCCGGTTTCATCATCCGCAGCTGCTCGGCACCGATCATGTTCTTGGTGGAGGCGGTCTCCGGCACGTGCAGGCTGATGACGTCAGACATATTGAGCAGCTCGATCATGCTCGGCACCTGAATGGCGTTACCCAGCGAGAGCTTGTTCTCGATATCGTAGTAATAAACCTTCATGCCGATGCTCTCGGCGATGATGCCAAGCTGGGTACCGATGTGGCCATAGCCGATGATGCCAAGCTTCTTGCCGCGCGCTTCCACCGAGCGATTGGCCAGTTTTTCCCACACGCCGCGATGGCACTTGGCGTTTTTCTCGGGGATGCCGCGCAGCAGCAGCAGGATCTCACCCAGTACCAGCTCGGCGACCGAGCGGGTGTTGGAGAAGGGGGCGTTGAAGACCGGAATGCCGCGGATCTGGGCCGCTTCCAGCTCGACCTGGTTGGTGCCGATGCAGAAGCAGCCGATGGCGACCAGCTTGTTGGCGGCGTCGAGTACCTTCTCGGTGATCTGGGTGCGGGAGCGCAGCCCGATGAAATGAACGTCGCGGATCTGCTCGATCAGCTCCTCTTCGGAGAGAGAGGTCTTCAGATACTCCACACTGGTGTAACCTGCGGCACGAAAGGTCTCTACGGTGTTGGGATGGACTCCCTCCAGCAGCAGAACCTTGATTTTATCCTTGTCCAACGAAAACTTGGCAGTCATGACGATCCCTCTGTATGTGCAAACGTAAGTGCAGATTTGGTGTGCGAAGAAAACCGTAAAGTAGCAAAAACGTTTGGGAGAGGGAATATTTGTGACGAAAGTCAAATTCTTTGAAGTTATCAACGATTGTTGTAAACATCCGTATGCAACTTGTTGAGGGATAAATAAAAACGGCGCCATCAGGCGCCGTCATTTATTCACAGTGCAATGTTTGGGTCAGTATCCCATCCCGGGGGCCAATCAACGCCGCTGCTGCTCCAGAACGGGCAGAGTGGCGATGGCGGACGAGGGACTATGCCGCTGCACTGTGCCATCGGGGTCGGGATTACTGGGTAATCACGCCATCCGGCGTACCGATCAGGACCACATCGGCGCCACGGGCGGCGAACAGGCCGTTGGTGACGGTGCCTACGATGGCGTTGAGCTGCACTTCCAGCGCCTTGGCGTCGGTAATGGCCATGCCTTTCACATCCAGAATGTGGTTGCCGTTGTCGGTGACCACCCCTTCACGCCAGACCGGGTTGCCACCCAGTTTGCGGATTTCGCGGGCCACGTATTCGCGGGCCATCGGGATCACTTCCACCGGCAGCGGGAACTGGCCCAGCACCTCGACGGTTTTGGTGTTGTCGATGATGCAGATGAACTTGTCAGCCACGGCGGCAACAATTTTCTCGCGGGTCAGGGCCGCGCCACCGCCCTTGATCATGTCGCGGGTGCCGTTGATCTCGTCGGCGCCATCCACATAGACGGAGAGGGCGTCGATCTCGTTGAGATCATACACGGTGATGCCGAAGCCCTTGAGGCGCTCGGTGGAGGCCACGGAGCTGGATACCGCCCCCTTGATCTCGTCCTTCATGGTCGCCAGCGCGTCGATAAAGTGGTTGACGGTAGAGCCGGTACCCACCCCGACGATGGTGCCGGGAACCACATACTTGAGCGCAGCCCAACCGGCCGCCTTCTTCATTTCATCTTGAGTCATGATCGTTCCTTAAGAAAAAAGCGGGCGCATTATATCCAACCCTGTACCCCGTCGCGACCTTGTTGCTCACGTTCCGGGGCAAAAAGCGGTGATAGGTAAATCGTTTGCCTGTTTATTCTGCGTTTGCGCGCACAAAGCCGGGGTTGCCGGCCAAAAACAGCCTATTCAAAGCGCCAGCAGTAGCTCGGGGTGATGATCTGGGGCAGTGGCACATCCCACTCCTCTTGCGGGACCGCATCCACCTGCTGGCAGTCGTGGGCAATACCGAGTGGCTTGGGGCCCAGTTTGTGCTCATGCCAGATGGCGAGGGTGCGATCGTAGTAGCCGCCACCCATGCCAAGGCGATTGCCCTGGGCATCGAAGGCAACCAGCGGGGTGCAAATCAGGTCAAGGGTGCTGTGGGGCACCACCTGCAGGATATCCAGCTCCGGCTCTTCGATGCCGTAGCGGTTGCGCACCATGGGGCTGGTGGCGGTGTAGCGCAAAAAGAGCAGGTGACCCGGGGTAAAGGGGTGGAGCACCGGCAGGTAGACCTCTTTGTGCTGGGCCCACAGCCAGTGGATGGTGGGCAGGGGATTGATCTCCCCGTCATTGGCCAGATAGAGGGCAATGCGCTTGGCGGCGAGGATCTCGGGGTGTTGCTTGAACTGGGCCAGCAGCTGTTGGGCCGCCGCTTGCTGCTCGGCCGGACTCAGATTTTTGCGGCGTTGACGAACCAGTTGGCGCAGGGATTGACGTTCGGGTTGGGACTCATGCATGGGGAACCTCTGGTATAGCTGCGCATCGATGGCTTGAACGCGCTCTACCTTAGCACATTCACTCTGGACGTTAAGGGGGGGGGGACAGGGGAACACTCGCCCCGGACGGCTGATGCCAAGGGGCGGTGGGATAAATGCTGGCGTATCCGATACAGGATCAACAAGGGCTGCGGTATGGCCTCTGTTGATGGCATGTCAGCACGCCAGCGTCGGGTCTGTTACTTGTCAGCCTTGCTGCGCATCTGGTGCTTCACGAACACGGCAATCAGTGCCGCTACCGCGAGCGCTAATCCTGTGTAGAAACGCATGGACGTTATCCTGTTACTTGTCAGCCTTGCTGCGCATCTGGTGCTTCACGAACACGGCAATGAGTGCCGCTACAGCGAGCGCCATCGGGTAGAAACTCATGCTCACCACCGCCAGCGGCGACAGGGCGAAGATGGAGCCCAGCAGCAGCGCCTGTGCGCCCCAGGGGATCAGACCCTGTACCACGCAGGAGAAGATATCGAGCATGGAGGCGGCGCGGCGCGGGGTGACACCGTGGTGTTCGGCCAGATCGCGGGCTACCTTGCTGGCGACGATAATGGCCACCGTGTTGTTGGCGGTGCAGAGGTTGGTGAGGCTCACCACCCCTGCGATGCCGAGCTCGGCCGCTTTCTCGTTCTGTTCACCGTTATGCTCGCGGGTAAAGCGGGCAATCAGGGCGCTGATGCGCTCGCTGATCCAGGCCAGCCCCCCCTGACGCTCCATCAGGGCGCCGAGGCCACCGATCAGCATTGAGAGCAGGAAGATCTCCTGCATGCCGGTAAAGCCCTGATAGATATCCTTGCTGAACTGACCGATGGCGTAGCCGTTGATCATGCCCACTGCACCGGCGGCCAGAATGCCGATCCCCAGTACCACGAACACATTCACCCCGGCGAGCGCCAGCCCCAGAATGAGCAGGTAAGGCATCACCTTGAACAGCTCGATGGCAGTGTCGTTGGCAGGGGCTTCACCCACAGACCCCAGGGTCAGATAGAGCAGGATCACCGTGATGGCGGCGGGGGCGGCAATCTTGAAGTTCTCGCGGAACTTGTCCTTCATCTCGCAGCCCTGGCTGCGGGTGGCCGCAATGGTGGTGTCGGAGATGATGGAGAGGTTATCGCCAAACATGGCGCCGGAGAGAATGGTGCCTGCCATCAGCACCGGATCGATACCGGCTGCCTGCGCCACGCCAAGGGCCACCGGCGCTACGGCACCAATGGTGCCCATGGAGGTGCCCATGGCGGTAGCAATAAAGGCAGAGATCAGGAACAGCCCGGGCAACAGCGCCCAGCCGGGGATGAGCGACAGACCCAGCGCCACAGTGGCATCAACCCCGCCGGTGGCCTTGGCCACGCTGGCGAAGGCCCCCGCCAGCAGATAGATAAGGCACATCGCCATGATGTTGCTGTGGCCGACCCCTTTGAAAAAGGTCTCCAGATTGCTGTTGAAGCCCTCTTTGCCAAGCAGCAGGGCGAGCATCACGGCAGGCAGGGCCGCCACGGGGGCGGGCAGCTGATAGAAGGCGAACTCGACCCCCTGCAGGGTCAGCCAGGTACCGGTACCGATAAAGAGTGCGAGAAAAACCAGAAGTGGCAGCAAGGCCCTGGCACTGGGTTGAGTCTGGATCATGTGTTCCTCTGAAATTGAACAATGACCTCCTGTCATGAACTGCTTTGTGCCTGTATCGGATAGGGATAGGGGGAAAACAGGGCGGGCATCCTGCCGCATTGGGGGGCCCACAGTAGTGAGTCAACCCTGCAAGGTCAAGATAGACGTCCAGACGGATAGGTGTTTTTGTTTGGTGATTTTGTCTGTGTGAATAAATCCGTCAAATATTCTGATTTATCCAATATTTCCGTTTATATGTCGAGGTGGTGTGGCGGCGCAGAGTGAGCTTTTCAAAGCGGGCGCGGGCTGGTAAAACGGTCTCTTTCCATAATAAAGAGATGAGAGGGTGGAGATGGACAATCCGATCCGTGTGGCCGTGATGGGCTGTAATGGTCGTATGGGCAAGGTGCTGCTGGAGGCCATTACTCATGCCGATGGCGTGGTGGTCGGGGCAGCGCTGGAGCGGCCGGGCTCTGCGGTGATCGGTCTCGATGCCGGTGAGCTGGGCGGGCTGGGCCATCTGGGGGTGGCGATCAGCGACAGTCTCGACAAGGTGCGCGATGAGTTTGATCTTATCATCGACTTTACCCGCCCCGAGGTGACGCTGGCCAATCTGGCCTTTGCGCAGGCCCACCACAAGCAGATGGTGATCGGTACCACCGGCTTTGACGAGGCAGGCAAGGCCGCCCTGAAAGAGGCGGGTAAGCAGATCGGTATCGTCTTCGCCTCCAACTACTCGGTCGGGGTCAACCTGGTGTTCAAGCTGCTGGAGCAGGCCGCCAAGGTGATGGGCGACTACACCGACATCGAGATCATCGAAGGCCATCATCGCCACAAGGTGGATGCGCCGTCCGGCACAGCGCTCTCCATGGGGGAGGTGGTCGCCAAAACGCTGGGTCGCGATCTCAAGGAGTGCGCCGTCTATGGCCGCGAGGGGATCACCGGTGAGCGGGATCGCAACACCATCGGCTTTGCCACCATCCGCGCCGGCGATCTGGTGGGTGAGCACACCGTCATGTTTGCCGATATCGGCGAGCGGGTGGAGATCAGCCACAAGGCCTCCAGCCGCCTGACCTTCGCCAACGGTGCGGTGCGGGCGGGCAAATGGCTTGGCCAGCAGGGTGCCGGTCTTTATGACATGCAGGACGTGCTCAATCTCAAGTGATGCCTCTGTGCGGCACGCTTGTGCGACTTGTATCCAGTGAAGAACCCCGGCTTGCCGGGGTTTTTGCTGCCTGCAATCCAGAGTGTGTGAAAAATAAGGATCTGCCGCTGTTTTATCTATGAATGCCTCATAAATCGCATTATTGATTTATCCTCCAGATTTTTCCTTTCTGAATGTCATCGCCAGGTAACGGATTTGAGCATCTTTATGGCTGGCACAGCCATTTTTTTACACATCGCGAAAAAGACTAAAAATTCAAACACGGAAAAACGTTTTCTATTTTTCTCATTCAATCTTGTCACCGAAAAGAAGTCATATTCATCATTAATCATTTTTGTTTTGAAAATAACTGCATTGTTTTTATTGGGTTTTTTGTTGGTTTTTGTCGCTATTGCGGGCTTGGGTGTGTCTTTTGGTGGTGGTTTTTCCTTTTCTTTTATGAGAGGGGGTTGCAAAGCAATGGAGTGCATAGATAATGGGTAATGTTGCTTGTTTATTGAATTTAGATGCATTTCATCTGAGAAAAGACGTTGAAATGCCACTTTTTTTAAGTAGAATGCGCCCAATTTGCCAGAAATCTGCCGGGTTCGAGTCCTGTCCAAGACCGGAACCGAGCCCGCAACACCCAGGTAAATTGCTGAATTTAAAGCTAAATAACTGGAGGTTGTCTTGAATCACACTGCATTGCTAGTGCTGGAAGATGGAACTGTGTTCAAAGGCGTGTCGATAGGCGCCGAGGGATGTTCCGTTGGTGAAGTGGTTTTCAATACGTCGATGACGGGCTATCAGGAAATCCTCACCGATCCCTCTTATTCCCGTCAGATAGTCACCCTCACTTACCCCCATATAGGCAACACCGGCACCAACAGCGAAGATGAAGAGTCCAGTCAAATCCATGCTCAGGGATTGATCATCCGGGACCTTCCGATACTTGCCTCCAATTTCCGCAATCAGCAATCCCTCTCCGAATACCTCAAGTCTCACAACATCGTTGGCATCGCCGACATCGACACCCGTAAACTGACCCGCATCCTGCGCGAGAAAGGCGCCCAGGCTGGCTGCATTCTGGCGGGCAAGCAGATAGATGAAGGGTTCGCCCTCGAGCAGGCTCGCGCCTTCCCCGGTCTGAAGGGGATGGACTTGGCCAAAGAGGTGACGGTTGGTGAGGCGTACAACTGGACGACCGGGAGCTGGCAGCTTGGCAAGGGGCACGTCACCCCGGATGCCGACCAGCTGAAATACCACGTGGTGGCCTATGACTTCGGCGTCAAGCGCAACATCCTGCGGATGTTGGTTGACCGTGGCTGCCGCCTGACCGTGGTGCCTGCCAAGACTCCGGCCGCCGAGGTACTGGCGATGAACCCGGATGGCATCTTCCTCTCTAACGGCCCCGGCGACCCCGAGCCCTGCGACTACGCCATCGAGGCCATCAAGGCTTTCCTCAATACCAACACGCCGGTGTTTGGCATCTGTCTGGGTCACCAGCTGCTGGGTCTGGCTTCCGGCGCCAAGACCGTCAAGATGAAGTTTGGCCACCACGGTGCCAACCATCCGGTCAAGAGCCTCGACGACAACACCGTGATGATCACTGCCCAGAACCACGGTTTTGCGGTAGACGAGAACAGCCTGCCGGATTGCCTGCGCGCCACCCACGTCTCCCTGTTCGATGGCTCCCTGCAAGGCATCCATCGCACCGACCGTCCGGCCTTCAGCTTCCAGGGTCACCCCGAAGCGAGCCCGGGCCCGCACGATTGTGCCGGTCTCTTTGACCATTTTATTGAATTGATCAAGCAGTATCGCGCTTAAGAGGAAAAGAGAAGCCATGCCAAAACGTAACGACCTTCAGAGCATCCTGATCCTCGGCGCCGGCCCCATCGTCATCGGCCAGGCCTGCGAATTTGACTACTCCGGCGCCCAGGCGTGCAAAGCCCTGCGCGAGGAGGGCTACCGCGTCATTCTGGTCAACTCCAACCCGGCCACCATCATGACCGACCCGGAGATGGCCGACGCCACCTACATCGAGCCCATTACCTGGGAAGTGGTGCGCGAAATCATCAAGAAAGAGCGCCCGGACGCCATCCTGCCCACCATGGGCGGCCAGACTGCGCTCAACTGCGCACTGGATCTGGAGAAGCACGGCGTGCTGGCCGAGTTCGGTGTCGAGATGATCGGCGCCACTGCCGATGCCATCGACAAGGCCGAAGATCGCCGTCGCTTTGACATTGCCATGAAGAGCATTGGCCTGGAGTGCCCGCGTGCCGGCATCGCCCACAACATGGAAGAGGCGTGGGGTGTGCAGCAGATGGTCGGTTTCCCCTGCATCATCCGTCCCTCCTTTACCATGGGCGGCTCAGGTGGCGGCATCGCCTACAACACCGAAGAGTTCGTCGAGATCTGCGAGCGCGGTCTGGACTTGTCGCCGACCAAAGAGCTGCTCATCGACGAGTCGCTGATCGGCTGGAAAGAGTATGAGATGGAAGTGGTGCGGGATCGCAACGACAACTGCATCATCGTCTGCGCCATCGAAAACTTCGACCCCATGGGTATCCACACCGGTGACTCCATCACTGTCGCGCCAGCCCAGACGCTGACCGACAAGGAGTACCAGCTGATGCGCAACGCCTCCATGGCGGTGCTGCGCGAGATCGGCGTCGAGACCGGCGGCTCCAACGTCCAGTTCGGTATCAACCCGAAAGATGGCCGCATGGTCATTATCGAGATGAACCCGCGGGTGTCGCGCTCCTCCGCGCTGGCCTCCAAGGCGACCGGTTTCCCCATCGCCAAGATCGCGGCCAAGCTCGCCATTGGTTACACCCTGGACGAGCTGATGAACGACATTACAGGCGGTCGTACCCCGGCCTCCTTCGAGCCGGCCATCGACTACGTGGTCACCAAGGTGCCGCGCTTCAACTTCGAAAAATTTGCCGGTGCCAACGACCGCCTGACTACCCAGATGAAATCGGTCGGTGAAGTGATGGCCATCGGTCGCAACTTCCAGGAGTCCCTGCACAAGGCGCTGCGCAGCCTCGAGACCGGTAAAACCGGCTTCGACCCCATGGTTGACCTCAATGCCCCGGACTCCCTGACCCGCATCCGTCACGAGCTGCAGGACGCTGGCTGCGACCGGATCTGGTACATCGCCGATGCGTTCCGCGCCGGTCTCTCCATGGACGGTATCTTCAAGCTGACCAAGATTGACCCCTGGTTCCTGGTGCAGATTGAAGATCTGGTGAAGCTGGAAGAAGAGGTGAAAGAGCGCGGCATGGCCGGTCTCGATGCCGACTTCCTGCGCGCCCTCAAGCGCAAGGGCTTTGCCGATGCCCGTCTGGCCAAGATCCTCGGTGTGGCCGAGGGCGAAGTGCGCAAGCTGCGTGCCCGCCACAACATCTTCCCGGTCTACAAGCGGGTCGATACCTGCGCCGCCGAGTTCGCCACCAACACCGCCTACATGTACTCAAGCTATGACGAGGAGTGCGAAGCGGCGCCGAGCAACCGCGACAAGATCATGATCATCGGCGGCGGTCCGAACCGTATCGGTCAGGGTATCGAGTTCGACTACTGCTGCGTGCACGCGGCGCTGGCCCTGCGCGAAGACGGTTACGAGACCATCATGGTCAACTGTAACCCCGAGACCGTCTCCACCGACTACGACACCTCGGATCGCCTCTACTTCGAGCCGGTGACCCTGGAAGATGTGCTGGAAATCGTGCGCATCGAAAAACCCAAGGGTGTCATCGTCCAGTACGGTGGCCAGACCCCGCTGAAACTGGCCCGTGCGCTGGAAGCCAACGGCGTGCCGATTATCGGTACCAGCCCGGATGCCATCGACCGCGCCGAAGACCGCGAGCGCTTCCAGTCTGCCGTTGAGCGCCTCGGCCTCAAGCAGCCGGAAAATGGCACAGTCACCGCGCTGGAGCAGGCGGTGCTGACCGCCGAGCGGATCACCTATCCGCTGGTGGTGCGTCCCTCCTACGTGCTGGGTGGCCGCGCCATGGAGATCGTCTATGACGAGACCGACCTGCGTCGCTACTTCGCCGAGGCGGTGAGCGTCTCCAACGAATCGCCGGTACTGCTGGACCGCTTCCTGGACGATGCTACCGAGCTGGATGTGGATGCCATCTGCGATGGCACTGACGTAGTCATCGGCGGCATCATGGAGCACATCGAGCAGGCCGGTATCCACTCCGGTGACTCCGGTTGCTCCCTGCCGCCCTACACCTTGTCCAAGAAGATTCAGGACGAGATCCGCGAGCAGGTACGCAAGCTGGCGCTGGAGCTCGGTGTTATCGGTCTGATGAACGTGCAGTTCGCGGTCAAGGGTGATGACATCTACCTCATCGAGGTGAACCCGCGCGCCGCCCGTACCGTGCCGTTCGTCTCCAAGGCGACCGGTGCCCCGCTGGCCAAGATTGCCGCCCGCGTCATGGCCGGTCAGAGCCTGAAAGAACAGGGCTTCACCAAAGAGATCATCCCGCCCTACTACTCGGTGAAAGAGGTGGTACTGCCGTTCGCCAAGTTCCCGGGGGTTGACCCGCTGCTGGGGCCTGAGATGCGCTCTACCGGTGAGGTAATGGGTGTAGGCAGCAGCTTTGCCGAGGCCTATGCCAAGGCGCAGTTGGGTGCCAACCACGCCGTACCGAAAGAGGGTCGCGCCCTGTTGTCAGTGCGTCACAGTGACAAGGCGCAGGTGGTCGACTTGGCTGCCAAGCTGCTGGAACTGGGCTACGAGCTGGATGCCACTCACGGCACCGCAGTGGCGCTGGGCGAGGCGAGCATCAACCCGCGCCTGGTCAACAAGGTGCACGAGGGGCGTCCGCACATTCTCGACCGCATCAAGAATGGTGAGTACACCTACATCGTCAACACCGCCGAAGGGCGGGTGGCGATCCAGGACTCCAAGCAATTGCGCCGCGCCGCCCTGCAGAACAAAGTGGCGTATACCACCACCATGAATGAGGCGTTTGCCACCTGCATGGCCATCAGCGTGGATGCCACCGCCAACGTCAACTCGGTGCAGGAGCTGCACCAGAAGGTGAAAAATCGCTAAGCGGTTTGCCGCGGGCATCCGCCCGACTCGCCAGACGACCAACCCCCGCCAGCGATGGCGGGGGTTTCTTTTTATCTGTCGCTAACCGTTTGGTTCGGGCCGAGAGAGTCATAGATGACGGTGATGAGTGCTGCATCGCAGACAGCGGATGGCGTGTGGTGTGGCAAAAGCAGACAAGGGGAGGGGATGTCGCGAGCGCGGGTTTCAACTGCAGCAGCCAATCCTCTACAATGGCGCCACTTTGCTTGTCAGTGCAGTGCCGAGGCTCTGCCTGTAGGGCCTACAAAAATGGATATGCTTATGACCGCTTTGCCTTCCTGTCGTCTTCTCGCCTTCTGCTCTGCCTTGCTGCTGGCCGGTTGTGCCAGCGATCCTGCTTCTGCCCCTACGCCGAGCGACGCAACGGACACAACCACGCCAGCCCCAAAAGCGACACCACCCGCCATGCAGCCGCGCAAACCGGCGGATATGAAGAGCCGCATCGTGCGCTTCTTGCCCCGTCAGGTGCCTGATAAACAGGGGTGGGCCAACGACGTGGTGACGGCGCTCACCACCCAGGGGGTGACGGTCAATGACCACAACGTCTGTACCGTGCTGGCGGTGGCGGAGCAGGAGGCCACCTATCAGGCCGACCCCGTGGTGCCGGGTCTTGGCAAGATCGCCTGGAAGGAGATCAACTCACGGGCGGCCAAGCTGCTGATCCCCGAATTTATGGTGCGGGCCGCGCTCTCCATCAACTCGCCCACCGGCAAGAGCTACGCCGAGCGGATCGACAAGTTGCGTACCGAACGGGAGATGAGCGAAATTTTCGAAGACATGATCAGCATGCTGCCGATGGGCAAGACCCTGTTTGGCAACCTCAACCCGGTGCATACCGGCGGCCCGATGCAGGTGAGTATCGCCTTTGCCGAGGCCAACACCCGTGGCTACCCCTATCCCGTCAAGGACTCCATTCGCCACGAAGTCTTTACCCGTCGCGGCGGCATCTGGTTTGGCACCAAGCATATCTTCGGCTATGAGGCGGAGTACCCCGATACCCTCTATCGTTTTGCCGACTTCAACGCCGGTTGGTATGCCAGCCGCAACGCCGCCTTTCAGGCCGCCGTCAGCCGTTTGAGTGGCAAAACCCTGGCGCTGGACGGAGACCTTATCCGCTATGACTCGGATCTGCCGGGCAACACTGAGCTTGCCGTCTACACCCTCGCCAACCGGGTCAATATGAGCAAACAGGCGATCCACCAGAGCCTCAAACTTGGCGATACCGCCGAGTTTGCCGAGACCGATCTTTACCATCGCATCTTTACCCTGGCCGACAAGCAAGCGGGCAAGCGGCAGCCACGCGCCATCCTGCCCGGCATTGTGCTAAAGAGCCCGAAAATCACCCGCAACCTCACCACCGCCTGGTTTGCCAAGCGGGTGGATGACAGAGAGCAACGCTGTGTGCGGCAGATGGCGACGATTAGGTAGGACTGGGTTTACTTCGAGACACTTGCCATGCTGGTTGCCATTGTTAATGGCAACCAGCAGACATGCTTAATAGACTCTCCAACGGAAGCCTTTAGCTTGCATGCAATCCGTGATGACTTCGTTTTTTTCTTCAGCAGAAATATCGTTAAGACGTATCTCATATTTGCATTGAGATAATGCAGTGAGGGTATCGTCATCTGTAACGCCTTCTTTTTTCCATGTCGGTTGTGGTGGTGATGCACAGGATGTCATTAGCATGCTGATGCTGGCCACTGCTGCTAATACCGACATTTTCTTGATGTTCATTAATCAACTCCCTTTGAATAGATGTGTTTTGGTTTGTGAATGTGAATATGGGTGAAAATTTTATGGCTCGGGCCGTACTTTAAGTCGGCATGTTTATTGGTGTGGTGTAATTCCCCGACATGTTGGATATCCACTGCATCCCCAAAACTGATTGCCTTTGTTATCCCCCCGTTTGGCCGTACGTAATACCATCAGGTTGCCGCATTTGGGGCATAGCGGATTTGGCTTGGTGAGCGATTCGGTGATGGTTGGCGCGGCGTTCACCACCTGATTGACGACTGGCATCGCAGCTACGGATAAAGGCGGGTGGGGAACCTCGCTGTGACGCGCTTTTAACTGTGCCACATGCTGTTTATGGGTCTGCCAATTGGCGGCCAGTCGTCCCCGCTGGATGGTGTCGATCACCCGAGTGACCTCGGCAGGGGTCAACACCGGCGTGGTTTTTCCCTTGATATAGTGAATAAGCCCGCGGTTCATCACGTTATCCGGCATCGGGGTTTTAAAGGTGCAGTCACCAATAAAGTAGATAATCGAATGGAGCTGATGATCCGCAAGACCCAGCAAGGATTTGAGCGTCATCAGGTGCAGATAGTTTTGGCGCAGCGGATTTTGAAAGGTATGCCTGCGGCGATAGATCTGCTGGGTCCAGCTCTTGTGGGCCGGATTGCCAAATATCCACCCCTTGATATTTTTGGTCTCGATCACAAACAGCCCGAAGCGCGAGACGATCACATGGTCGATCTGGGTAGTGCCCTGCGGGGTTGGCAGCGTCACATTCTTGAGCAGGTGGTATTCCCGCACATCGAGAAAAAGCCGGATGCCAAAATGGATAAATGCCTCCCCGATCATCCCTTTGAACCAGGGCGTTTTGATCAGGGTGGC
The DNA here is from genome assembly GCF_001921245.1 of Aeromonas sp. YN13HZO-058. Lineage (NCBI taxonomy): Bacteria > Pseudomonadati > Pseudomonadota > Gammaproteobacteria > Aeromonadales > Aeromonadaceae > Aeromonas > Aeromonas sp. YN13HZO-058. The sequence continues at coordinate 13,595 of NZ_MQSY01000043.1, forward strand.
AATCAACAGCAGGGGCAGCAGATACCAGAGCTGGCCCAGCAGAAGGACAATGATGGCAGTGACGTCCATGTCAGCTCGCTTGTCAGGATTGAGATGTTGCGGAGGGGATTACATCCCCGCCGGCCGATAGACGCAGTCACTCAGGTCGCCAAGCACCGTTTTGGTGCTCTGCGGGGTGGGAGCAAAACTGGCCACCTTCTTGTCATCGACATAGACGTCGAATGCGCTGGCCTTGGTGATGACTTCAAGGAAAGAGGCCCAGGCATTGTCTCCATTGCGCCAACCCAGTTTCTCCGGTAGCCAGTAGCCATTGCCATCGATCAGCAGTTCTACCTTGCGGTTATCGGCGGGGGAAAGATCCTGTCCGTTCGCCAGGGCAAAACTGACACCGGTGAGTTCGCCATTCTCTGAATAGCCCACGTCGCAGCTGAGGGTGAAGGTATCCCCCTGTTCATTCTTGATGAGATGTTCTGCGATCCCCTGGCCGAAGCCGCTACTCCAGACATTCGGGATCGCCATGGCGGCCGGGGTCAGCAGGCTGGTGCAGAGCAGCAAGACTTTGAAACGCATGATCTCTCCTGGATAGATGGGCAATAGGGCTTCGAAGTGAACCATTCTACCCATTCCATCAAAAGGAATATGTGATTGATTGCACTAACTCTGTGACAAGGCTGGATTTTTTGGGGGGCAGCGGTTGATGGCAAATCGCAAGTGTAAAAAAGCCCCTTGGCGGGGCTTGGTGTCTGCCAAGGCATGTTTAGGGATTATCAATCGAACAGGATGCGGCCGCTGTGGCTCGGCTTGACCTGATTGCCATCGATTGGCAGGCACACAATAACGGCTTAAAAACTCATGGCCAGCCCGATGGAATAACCGTTGGTGTTGTGGCTGAACATGTAGCGGGCGACCAGACGGGTGCGGCTGACGATGATGTCGTATTTGCTGCTGTCGATCTCCAGCCCGAGACCAAGGGAGTTGAGGGAGTTGAAACCGAGCAGGCCGCGTTGTTCGCCGAGGTATTCGGTGCGCGCCCCCTCCATCACATAGCGCAGCGGACGATCGAGCAGGGTCCAGTCAAACACCGGGGCCCGGCGGCGCAGATAGAGGCCGAGGTTCTCCGCCTCGGCGCTGCCGCGCACGCTTTGCGTGGTGTTGCCAAAGCTCTGCAGGTGCTGGTAGGAGTAACGCAATTCGGCATCGATATCCTGGGTTTTGGAAAAAAGCTCGTAGTCGAGCATCAGCGAGCCCCCCAGCCCGTACATATTGAGCTGACCGTTATCGAGAAAATCCAGCGAGTAGCCCTTGGTGCGATCCAGCAGCCAGTTGCCGATCCGCAGATCGCTGGCCATGGTGCCCAGCGAGACGTTGGCGATGGGGCGCAGTACCCAGTGGCCACCATGCGGGTCTTCATGAAGGGCGATATCCCAGCCGACCCCGCCAGAGGCGGTCACGCTGTTCCATTTGGTCGGGATGGTGCGGCTATCGGTGCCGTTGCTCACCACAAACTGGGGATCGTAGCGGCTAAAACCGATCGCCCCTTCCAGATAGATGGGCACTGCCTCGCTCATGGTGGCACCGCCACCGATCTGGGTCATGTTGAGGGCGGCGGATTGATCGGTGCCGCTGCCGATGTCCAGGTTGCTGGCGGTAATGTCGGGCACCACGGTGAACGTCATCAGCGAGAGCACCGCATTGGCACGATCCTGTGCCCACTCCTGATCCTGTGTCGCGGCATGGACGGCGCTGCCGGATAGCGCCAACAGCATCGGTAACAACATCAGCAATAAAGAGGATAAAGGTCGGAGCATGCGCGTGGTTCCCGATAATCGGCCTCTGGTTGTTCTGGCTTTACTGTAGCGAGCTTCCCGTTGGTTGGCACGGGGTAAATGTGGCCAATGAGAGCCGATTGTTGCTGGCTGCCAACGGGGCAAGCGTTTGCCACACACACGGCAGCGCTTTGCAGTTTGTCGCTAAAGCTTGGCGCCTTGCCGCCGATATCTCTTGTGAGATCGTGTGGAGGGCAGGCAATTGAACGCTTGGTTGTTGGGGTTGGTCAGCATATCCGTGAGTATGCAGTTACAGGCTGGGGTCACCGAATTTGGTGCCGGTCTGGATCAATCCGTCTGGCGTTTGACCTCCGATACCCAGATTGAGTGTCGCCTTGAGCACCCCATTCCCAACTGGGGGACGGGGGCTTTTGTCAGCCGTGCCGGGCGCAAGATCAACCTCGACTTCGAGCTCAAGGGCAAGCGGCCACAGGCCCAGACCCAGACGGTGAGCCTTGGCATCATGCCGCCGGTATGGCGTCCGGGGATTGCCGGGCGAGAAGTGAGCCAGCTGCGCTTCTATCAGCAGTTCGATGGTCTGGTGGAGGGGCAAACCGCCTGGACCATGCTCGACGAGCTGGAGGGGGGGCGGATGCCGACCTTCCAGTATCGGGACTGGTATCGCCAGAACCGCGCGGTGCGGGTGTCGCTCTCGTCAGTCAACTTTCGGGTCAAATATCAGGCCTTTATCGACTGTCTGAGCGGGCTCTTGCCCTACAGCTTCAACGATATCGCCTTTAGCGTGCTCACCTACGACAAGAACAGCGATCAGCTCTCCATCCCCTCCAAACGGCGGCTGGCGATGATCAGCGAGTTTATCAAGGCGGACAAGAGCATCGACGTGGTGGTGATCGACGCCTACAGCGACAGCTACGGCGGTCGCTGGCCGAACCAGAAACTCTCCGAGAAGCGGGCCGATGCCATCAAGAAGGTGTTTGTCGATCTGGGGCTGGAGCCCGGCAAGATCTCGGTGGAGGGGCATGGCGAGAAGCAGCATGTCTCCTCCAATGAAACCGAGCAGGGCCGTGCCAAGAACCGGCGGGTGGTGATCAGCATGGGGCGCAACGGCGAGATCTAGCGTCGCCATCGGCAGTCAGACATAAAAAAGAGCGCATGTGCGCTCTTTTTTGATCCTGCCATTTGGCAGCGGAGTTGGGCTGCTTAGATGCTGTCACCCAGGCCGGTGCCGGCATCTTTCTTGGCGATCAGTTCAATCTTGTAACCGTCCGGATCTTCGACGAAGGCGATGACGGTGGTGCCACCCTTGACCGGGCCCGGCTCGCGGGTGAGCTTGGCACCGGCGGCACGCAGGGCGTCGCAGGTGGCATAGATGTCGTCCGCTTCCAGCGCGATATGGCCGTAGGCAGAGCCCAGTTCGTACTCGCTCACCCCCCAGTTGTAGGTCAGCTCGATCACCGCATCATCTTTCTCGTCACCGTAGCCGACGAAGGCCAGGGTGTACTTGTACTCGCTGTTCTCGCTCTTGCGCAGCAGCTTCATGCCGAGCACGCGGGTGTAGAAGTCGATGGAGCGTTGCAGATCGCCGACACGCAGCATGGTATGCAGAATTCTCATTGCTCAGTTCTCCGGGTTGGTGATTCGTATGCCGTGAGGCTAGAAAGTAGATCGGTCAGTTTTCCGGATAGACCTTCTCTTTATACTCGCACAGGTCTTCGATGATACAGGAACCGCAGCGCGGCTTGCGAGCCAGACAGGTGTAACGCCCGTGCAGGATCAGCCAGTGGTGGACATCCAGCTTGAACTCGGCGGGCACCACTTTAAGCAGCTTCTCCTCCACCTGATCCACGTTCTTGCCTACCGCAAAACCGGTGCGGTTCGATACCCGGAAGATATGGGTATCGACCGCGATGGTGGGCCAGCCAAAGGCGGTGTTGAGCACCACGTTGGCGGTCTTGCGGCCGACACCGGGCAGAGCCTCCAGCGCTTCGCGGTTTTCCGGCACCTCGCCGCCGTGGCGTTCCAGCAGGATGGCGCAGGTCTTGATGACGTTCTCGGCCTTGGTGTTGAACAGGCCAATGGTCTTGATGTACTCCTTGAGCCTATCCACGCCGAGATCCAGCATCGCCTGCGGGGTGTTGGCCACCGGATAGAGCTTGTCGGTCGCCTTGTTGACGCTGACATCGGTCGCCTGCGCCGAGAGCAGCACGGCGATCAACAGCTCGAACGGCGTGCTGAAATTGAGCTCGGTGGTGGGGTGAGGGTTGTTTTCCCGCAGCCGCTCGAGGATCTCTCTGCGTTTCTGGTTGTTCATGCCTTGCGTCCGGTCATAGCTCGGTCGCCCGGACGCGGGCCGGGGCAACGTTGCAGTGGGCCACAGTGGTCGCCTGTTTGCGATCCCGCCAGTTATTGATGGCGTTCTTGCCGGCGATCAGCAGCCCCAGCCCGATAAAGCCGCCCGGCGGTAAAATCGCCAGCAGCAGGCTGGCATCGGCATGGAACAGCTCGATGCGCAGGGACTTGGCCCACTCGCCCAGCAGCAGCTCGGCGCCATCAAACAAGGTGCCCATGCCGATGATTTCGCGCATGCCGCCCAGTACCAGCAGCACCAGAGTAAAGCCAAGGCCCATCATCAGGCCGTCGAGGGCCGCCAGCAGCGGCGGGTTCTTGGAGGCATATGCCTCGGCGCGGCCGATGATGATGCAGTTGGTGACGATCAGGGCGATAAAGATGCCGAGCGCCTGATAGAGGCCGTAGGTGTAGGCGTTCATCAGCAGCTGCACGCTGGTCACCAGCGAGGCGATGATCATCACATAGACCGGGATACGAATATCCTTCGGCACCCAGTTGCGCACCAGCGAGACGGCGAGGTTGGAGCAGACCAGCACCGCCATGGTGGCAAGGCCCAGCCCCAGCGCATTGGTAAAGGTGGATGAGACGGCGAGGGTCGGGCAGAGCCCCAGCACCTGCACCAGCGAGGGGTTGTTCTTCCATAGCCCCTGACTCATCAGCTCCTTGAGCTCGCCCTTGCGGCTTTCCAGCTCGGCAATCGGGGCTGCGCCCGTTTCAATCTGTTCCATCTGGTTCATGATGGCTCGACTCCGTTAGTTCGCCGCCGGACAAGCCGGGGCGTTGCTGAGCAGTTCGGGTTGCTCCTGCTGCAGTTTCAGCAGGTTCTTCACCGCCTTGACCACGGCTCGCGGGGTGATGGTGGCGCCCGTAAAGGCATCGAATTCGCCGCCATCCTTCTTCACCGCCCACTGGGGCTCGTTGTCATGGGTCAGGAATTTTCCGGCAAAGCGGTTGATCCAGTCCGATTTTTTCAGCTCGATCTTGTCACCGAGGCCCGGGGTCTCGTTGTGAGCGAGCACGCGCACGGCGGTGATGGTGCCCTTGGCATCAAAACCCGCCACGATGCGGATCGCCCCGCTATAGCCATCCGGCGCGATGGCCTCCAGCGCATAACCGGTCACCACGCCATTCTTGCTGGCGGTATAGAGGGCCTGCGGCTGATCGCTGCCCAGATACTTCCTGCTGGTGACCTGCTTGCAACTGGCCACCAGATCGTTGTCATAGCTTCCCTCCGGCAGCAATACCGAGAGGGTCTGTTGCTTCTCCAGCTGTTGCTGGTGGGCGATTTTATCCTTGGTCAGCTCGTTGGTCAGTACCACCAGCGCGGTACAGCCGAGCGCGAACATCGCCAGAATAAGGCCGTTCTTGCGCATGCTCTTTAACATGTCCGGGCTCCGTCAGTGGTGATAGGGAGAGAGAGCAGAAACATCATTGGCGACGGGCTCCATACACTTTCGGGCGAGTCAGGCTGTCGATAAATGGCACACAGAGGTTGGCCAGCAGCACGGCGAAGGCGAACGCATCCGGATAGCCGCCAAAGCGGCGAATGATGTAGACCAGCACCCCGATCAGCACGCCATAGACCAGTCGGCCGCGCGGCGTGGTGCAGGCACTGACCGGATCGGTGGCGATAAAGAAGGCCCCCAGCATGGTCGCGCCGCTAAAGAGATGGAAGATCGGCGTGGCGGTCGCATCCGGGCTCACCAGATAGCCGATGGTCGAAGCCGCCAGCAGGGCACCCAGAATCGCGGTGGGAATGCGCCAGTTGATCACCTTCTGTTGCAGCAGGAACAGGCCGCCCAGCAGATAGCCGAGGTTGACCCAGCTCCAGCCGATGCCGCCCCAGCCCTCAAACAGCGGGCCGCTCAGGATCTCGCCAGTGGTGAGCCCCTGAGTCAGGCCGGTTTTCAGGGTATCGAGGGGCGTCGCCATGGTGAGGCCATCCACCCCCTGCTTGAGCTGGGCCATGCTGTAGCCGTCGAGGCTAAAGCCGGTGAAGATCACCGATGCGGCATCGCCAAAGCCGAGGCTGTAGGCGCGCACGCTCTCTGGCGGCAGCCAGCTGGTCATCTGCACCGGGAAGGAGACCAGCAGCAGCACATAGGCGACCATGGCCGGGTTGAACAGGTTCTGGCCCAGCCCGCCATAAAGGTGTTTGGCGACGATAATGGCAAAGGCCGTGCCCACCACCAGCATCCACCACGGCAGCAGCGGCGGCAGGGAGAGACCAATTAGCACGGCGGTGAGCGCCGCACTGCCATCCATCAGGGCAGGCTTGATGGCGCGGCCACGGAGCTTGAGCACCAGCGTCTCGCACAGCAGCGCAGTGACCAGCGCCAGCAGGATCTGGATAAAGGAGCCCCAGCCGAAGAACCAGGTCTGGGCCAGCAAGCCCGGCACACAGGCCAGGATCACCAGCAGCATCAGGGTTCGGGTCTGTTTGCGGTTATGGGCAAACGGCGCAGTCGCAATATTGAACATGAGTCTGTCGATTACCTTGTGGTTGTTCGGTCGGCTGACGGTACATCTTCAGCGGCGGTCTCTGCGGCTCTGGCTGCCTCGGCCGCCAGCTTCTTCGCCTTGGCGCGGGCCACGGCGGCTGCAATGGCCGCTTTTTTCGGATCAACCGGGACATCAGCCTCAGGGGCGCTTGCTTCAGGCGTGGCAGCGACGGCAAGTGGTTGCTCACTGCTGGCAGCATCGCTTTGCATCGGCTCAGCCGGTGCGCGCTCACCCTCAGTTCCAGCACTGTCTACCTGAGTACCGGCACTCTCTACTTCAGCACTGGTACTTGCGCTCTGTTGCGCCAGCTTTTTGGCCTTGGCCCGGGCGATGGCTGCGGCGATAGCGGCTTTCTTGGGATCGACCGCTTCGCTTTCAGGCGTATCGCTTTGGCTGGTGTTTACTTCGCTCTTGGCTACTGCCACATCGCGGGTCTCTGCGCTTGCAGTAGGCTCACTCTTCGCATCCTCAGCACCGACACTTTCGCCCTGCAGCGCCAGCTTTTTGGCCTTGGCACGAGCGATGGCTGCGGCAATTGCCGCCTTCTTGGGATCAACCGCTTCGCTGACCGCAGATGGCGCATCGCTTTGGGTTGCAGCGGATTCGCTGGTGCCTGCGTTTGCAGTCAGGTCGCCCTCAGCGCCGTCACCCTGCTGGGCTGCCTTTTTGGCCTTGGCACGAGCGATGGCGGCCGCAATTGCGGCTTTCTTGGGATCAGTGGGCGCATCGCTTGGCGTGTCAGCCTCGGCTGTCACGCTGTGATCTGTGCTTACCGGCTCGCCACTGGCCTCGGCCTTTTTGGCTTTGGCACGGGCGATGGCAGCGGCAATCGCCGCTTTTTTCGGATCAACCTCTGCCTTTTGCTGATCAGCATCTACCGCAGCCGCAGCCGCAGCTTCGGTAGCCGCAGGCTCGGCGCTATCACCCGCTTGTGCGGCTTTCTTGGCCTTGGCGCGGGCCAGTGCGGCGGCGATGGCCGCTTTCTTGGGATCGCTGGCGGGGTCAACCGCCTCGGCAGATTGCGGCGCAGCGGCGGCAGTGTCGCTGTTTGCGCTTTCCGCCAGCTTGGCGGCGCGGCGGGCTTCCGCTTCCCGTTTGCGGGCTTCGCGGGCGGCAATCACGGCGCTGTTGTCGGGCACGCCCTCGGCGGTGGCGGTAATGGCAGTGATGGGGGCATCCTGCTTGGCCTTGATGCGGGCCAGCGCAGCGGCCACCGGATCTTCCCCGCCTGCGGCCGTCATGGTCTGACGGCGCTGGGCAGCAGCTTCGGCATGACGCGCTTCGCGGGCCGCTTTCTCCCGCTCGAAACGGGCCTGCTTGGCCTCGAAACGCTGCTTGGCGCGCTCGGCTTTTTCGGCCTCGGCGCGGGCTTCGCGAATGTCATCCTTGGCGATCTTGTAGTACTGCACCAGCGGGATTTCGCTCGGGCAAACCCAGGCGCAGGCGCCACACTCGATGCAGTCCATCAGGTTGAGCTTCTCGGCCTTGTCATACTCCTTGGCCCGGCTGTACCAGTAGAGCTCTTGCGGCAGCAGGGTGGCCGGACAGGCATCGGCGCAGGCACTGCAACGGATGCAGGGCTGCTCCGGGCCGGGGGCGGGCAGTTCGGCCTGCGTCGGCGCCAGCAGGCAGTTGGTGGCCTTGACCACAGGCACCATGGCGTGGGGCAGGGTAAAGCCCATCATGGGGCCACCCATGATGACCCGCTGCTCCGCTTCCGGTTGCAGCTCGAAACGCTGCAACAGCCAGCGCACCGGCGTCCCCAGGCGCACCCAGGCGTTGCCGGGCTTCTTGAAGCTGTCCCCGGTGAGGGTAACGATCCGCTCGATCAGCGGCTCGCCGTCGATAATGGCGCGCTTGATGGCAAACACGGTGGCGACGTTGAGCACCATGATGCCGATATCGACCGCGCGGCCGCCTTTGGGCACCTGACGGCCGGTGAGCAGCTCGATGGTCTGCTTGGCACCGCCCGAGGGGTACTTGGTCGGCACCGTCTTGACCAGCACATCCTCGTCTGTGGCGTGGCGGGTCAGTTGCTCGATCGCCTCGGGCTTGTTGTCTTCCACCCCGATCAGGGTGAGTTTCGGTTTGAGCAGGTGCTTGAGCACCCGGATGCCATCCATGATCTCGTCGGCATACTGCTGCATCAACCGATCGTCGGTGGTGATATAGGGTTCGCACTCCAGCCCGTTGACGATCAGGATCTCGGTGAGCTGGCCGCGGCCATCGAGCTTGCTGTGGGTCGGGAACACGGCACCGCCAAGACCCGCCACCCCCGCCTGCTGGATGCGCTCGAGCAGCTCGCTCCGCTCCAGATTCCAGTAATCGGGTTTGCCATTGCGCTCGCCCCAGGCATCTTCGCCGTCGGGGGTGAGAATGACGCAGAGATCGCCGAGTCCGGAGGGGTGGGCAACCGTGTGGTTGCCAATCTCGGTGATGGTGCCGGAGGTGGAGGCATGCACCGGCACCGTGCGCCCTTTGGCATAACGGGTCAGCGGCTGCCCTTTTTTGACCTTGTCGCCCACCTGCACCAGCAGATCGCCGGCGGGGCCTGCGTGCTGGCGCAGCGGAATGATGAGGCGCGGCGGCAGACCGGCGTCTACCACCGGGCTCTGGCTTGATTGCAGCTTGTTGTCGGCGGGGTGAATGCCACCGTGAAAGTCCCAGAGCGTGCCGGCTTTGATACGTTCGAGTAAGGAATGCATGGTTGCTCCGCTGTTTATTCCACTATCTTGACCGGAATCTTGCCCGGAACATGCACGTTATTGAGATCCCACTTCCAGTTATCGACCGTGGTAGGCACCGGGATCATCTCGATGCAGTCGGTCGGGCAGGGATCGACACAGAGATCGCAACCGGTGCACTCGTTGGCAATCACGGTATGCATCGCCTTGGTGGCGCCGACGATGGCATCCACCGGGCAGGCCTGAATGCACTTGGTGCAGCCGATGCACTGATCTTCGTGGATAAAGGCGACCTTCTTGACCGGCACTGCGGCCTCGTCACTGCCCCCCAGTGGCTGGGGCTCGACCCCCATCAGATCGGCAATCTTGCGCATGGTGGCCTCGCCACCGGGCACGCACTTGTTGATCTGATCGCCGTTGGCGAGCGCCTCGGCGTAGGGTTTGCAGCCGGGATAGCCGCACTGGCCACACTGGGTCTGGGGCAGCAGGGCATCGAGCTGATCGACGATGGGGTCTGCTTCCACATGAAACTTGACGGCGGCAAAGCCCAGGATAATCCCGAACGCCAGCGCCAGCAGGGTGAGCACCAGAATGGCAAAGAGAATATGGATCATGGTTATATCTTGATAAGGCCGGTAAAGCCCATAAAGGCCAGCGACATCAGACCGGCGGTGATCATGGCAATCGACACCCCGCGAAACGGGGCGGGCACATCGGCGGCGACCAGACGCTCGCGCATGGCGGCGAACAGGATCAACACCAGCGAGAAGCCGGTGGCGGCGCCAAAGCCGTAGATCACGCTCTGGATAAAGTCGTGTCGCTCATTGATGCTGAGCAGCGCCACCCCGAGCACCGCGCAGTTGGTGGTGATGAGGGGCAGGAAGATCCCCAGCAGGCGATAGAGGGTCGGGCTGCTCTTGCGCACCACCATCTCGGTAAACTGCACCACCACGGCGATCACCAGAATAAAGGCGAGGGTGCGCAGATAGGCGATATCCAGCGGCAGCAGGATATAGTGCTCCACTAGATAGGAGCTGGCACTGGCGAGGGTCATCACGAAGGTGGTCGCCAGCCCCATGCCGATGGCGGTTTCCAGCTTGCCGGAGACCCCCATAAAGGGGCAGAGGCCGAGGAATTTCACCAGCACGAAGTTGTTAACCAGCACGGTGCCGATCAATAAAAGCAGGTACTCAGTCATCAATTACCGTCACTGAAAGTCGGGTTATCGGGGTTTGAAGGCGGGCGGTATTATCTGACGTTAGGGCCAGTTAAACAACCGCAAGGCCGCATGGTTATTATGCAACTGGATAATTTAGCCGGGGTTTTGGGCCAGAATCCGGTGGGTTTTGCGCCATATCCCCACCGGGTGAGAAGCCTTACTAACCAACAGCCAGTTTGGCGGCTTCTTTCCACATAAATGGCGGCATCGGAGTAGTGAGACGCCATTTAATGTTCATCGGTTGGCTGCCAGTGTGGGATACGTACTCCACCTCACCAAAGTTCACAAAGCCAAGGGTGCGGCCAAATTCATCTTTGCTCTGCTCACGAACGAACAGAAACAAGCGCTTACCTTCTGCTCTGTGGTTTATGTAACTCAGCCCCTTACCCCGTTCTGGGCGAGCGCTGTTTTGGCTCTGCCAATGAAACAGCGACTCGTTGATGGCGTAGTCGTGATAACGGGTAGTGGGGGAGAAGTGCTGTTCCGTTTTGTTCAAGGTCACGAACAGCAACTCGATATTTTGCTCTGCGATGACATAGACCCCTTCGCGAGCCGTGGGTTGCTGCGCGAAGGTGGTCGCGCCAAAGCCAACCAGCACCAGCTCTCTGGCATAGCGAGCATGCAGTTGTAGCGGATTACCGGGAAGGTTTGGCATGGCGCTTTGTTCGTGTTGCACCCGGTTGAGCAGCATGGGCAACAGATCTGCCAGCTCGGCCCTTAACTCTGGTTGATTGAGTTGTTTCAGGCTGTGCGCCAAGGAGCTAAAGCCTGCATTGGGGCCGCTCTGTTGCCAGAAGTCGTAATGGCACATCAAGGCCATCCGTTCATCGTGTTCGGCCGTTAAGGTAAAGGCGTCTGCCACCAAGGTTTGTAAGAATTTCAAGTAATGGAGCGCATCGCAGCCCAATAGCCGGGTTTTGATGGCCCGGGTGTAGAGGGTCGACAGCTTCTCATCGCTCATTTCAGAAATGGTATGGTTGCTAGCCTGTTTGACCAAGGCGCTCCAGTTACCGCGCTTGTAGATCTCCTCAAGGCTGATGTGAGGGTAGAACTTCAAAAAGTTCGCCAGCGTCAGCGGTAAATCGCAATCCTGTGAGAAACGGCGGATCAGGCACATTAGGCGTGAGGTATTGAGGGTCGCCTTTTTGATATTGCTCAGAATTAACTCTTGGGTCTGTTTTGAGAGTTCGATGCGGCAGCCCAAGGGGGCGTGAGGGAAGCCCTGTTTGATCTCGTGGCTGATCGCCTTATTAGTTTTACCCACCAGTGCCCGGAATTTCTGGGCAAAGTCATACTCAGCACGGGCATTGCCAACAAAGTCCAACACGGTGCAGCACTCTTTATCGCTCGCCAGCCGCAGGCCGCGCCCTAATTGCTGCAAGAAGATAGTGAGGCTTTCCGTTGGTCGTAAAAACAGCAAGGTATCGACTTCCGGGATATCAACCCCTTCGTTGAAGATGTCCACCACGCAGAGAATATTGATAACCCCAGTGCGCAAATCTTGTTGTTTACTATGCCGCTCGTCTCGATTATCGCTGGTGAGGATGTCAGCCTTGATGCCCTTCAATAAAAATGCCTTGCACATAAAGTTGGCATGTTCACGGCTCACACAAAATGCCAGCGCTTTGATCTTGGTAATATCGGTGACGATCTCATTGAGGCTCTGGACTATTTTCTGTACCCGCTGCTGATTGTGGGTATAGATATTGGTGAGTTCAGTGATGTCATAACGGCCATTTTTCCAAGCCACTTGGCGCAAGTCAGTATCATCATCGATACCAAAATATTGGAACGGACAGAGATGGCGACGATTGATGGCCTCGGGCAAGCGGATCTCTGCTGCGATGACACCACAAAAGTCGGCAAGAATATCACCGCCATCATGGCGCTCTGGCGTTGCGGTTAATCCCAACAGAATGTGAGGTTCAAAGGCGGCGAGCAGACCGCGATAACTGGCCGCCGCAATATGGTGAACCTCATCAATGACGATGTAATCGAAATAATCTGGGCTAAGACGTAAATTAGCCAGCTGGTTATTCAAGGATTGCACCGAGGCAAATAGTTGACGGTAGTGGGTTGGCACGGCGCCGCCGACTAAGAGTTCGCCAAAATTGGATTGCTTGAGCACACCGCGGTACGAGGCTAATGCTTGGCGCAAGATCTCCTCTTTGTGGGCGACAAACAGGAACTTGGCGTCGGGTTTGGTTTTCAGAAAACGCGCAAAATCAAAAGCGGAGATCAGGGTTTTCCCTGTACCGGTGGCCGCAACCACCAAGTTACGGAAGCGCTGGTGTAAAGCGCGCTCCATCGCCAATTGTTCAAGGATCTCCTGTTGATGGGGAAACGGCGTGATATCAAAGAAATAGGCAGGGCTATTTTTGTCACCATCCCCACGGGCCTCTTGCAGTGCATGCTGCAATTTTGTACGGCTTTCGAGCTTGCCATCAAACAGCTCAAAATCATCGGATTCCCAATAGGTTTCAAAGGTACTCAGGGATTTCTCGATAATATGAGGGATCTCTTGCGAGGTGATTTTTAGGTTCCACTCCAAGCCGCTGGTGAGGGCAGAGTGAGAGAGATTGGAGGAACCTATATAGCCGGTATGAAAGCCGGTATTTCGGCAAAAGAGATAGCTCTTGGCATGCAACCGCTCGCGCTGGGTGTTATAGCTGAGTTTGACTTCGGTATTTGGGAGGCTGGCTAAAAATTCAACTGCCTTGGCATCGGTCGCCCCCATATAAGAGGTAGTAATTACTTTTAATTGGCGGCCGCTGCGAGTGAACTCTTCCAGCTCATGACGGAAAATCCGGATACCTGCCCATTTGATAAATGAGACCAGCCAGCAGATGCTATCTGCCGATAAAATTTCCCGTTTAATCTCCGACTCCATCGACAAACCCGCATTGCTGCCACAAAACAGTTCGCTCTGAGTGAGACCTGTCAGAGGGAAAATATCCTCGGCATATTGCTTTAAATTGGCGGAGATGGGGTTATCCAACTGGTAGAGCGCTGTCAGAATTTTTCCCTGACTATCGATGAGGTTCTCGCCAATAAAGTCTGGGTCTTGGGTGCGATCCTTTAGCCAAAGCAATAACTGGTTAGCCAGCTCGATCTGCCGTTGTAGCTGATCCTCTCCAGTTACCGAGCCCACCGCATATTCCAAAACCCGGCTCAGAAATCTGGATAACCAGACTGCCGCTTCGGCAGGTTCAAGTTGGCGTTCCCCTACGTAAAAGCGCTCGCGGTCGAGTCGAGATGTCAGCAGTTGAGTAATGAGCTGTTCATAAATACCGCATTGTTGCATCGCACTTTAGCCTTGAACGTTGTACATGAGGGTGGCGAGAAGAGTATCATTTTTTCCAACCAAATCAGTAAGCTGTTGTCGCCTGTTACTCGTTTGAAAATCGCCCCGGTTTTCGGTAATAAAGCCCGGCAGTGACAACCACAGGGAGGTGGTGATGGATCCGGTTTCCTATCTTTTTTCGGCTTATCTCAATCTGGTTCAGCAGCAGATTTCAGATATCTATGGCACCGAGCTTAAAACCGTGGCGGTGCAGTATGAGGGGGAATCAGTACCCTTCTCGTTTCAGCTGTGGCAGATCCAGCAGCCGAGCGTCTGTCGTCCCTACCAGCAGGATGTGCGGCGCTTTAGCCAGTGCACGGTCAAGGCGTCCGCCCTGTTTCACAAGCTGTGTGATGACTTGACCCGGCAGGATGACAGCAGTTGGCAACTGCCCAAATTTCGCACCATGTACTGCTCGGCGGCCGTCAGTTATCGGCCGATGATTGCAGAGATTGGGGATGCCAAGCAGAGTCCTGCCAAGCTGGCGGAGCGCGCCTGCAATCAGGCGATTCTGGCGGCAATGGACAGTGACGATGAAGCTCTGCTGGCCCAGCGGAATAAAGCGTGCGCAGCGGTGCAGTGAGGCGAGTTTATCTGACCAGATCATTTGCGCTCGCTTTGCGCGCCACGGCACACATGGGCTTCCCCTTGCCGGGTAAGATGGGGTTGCCCGCCGTGGCGGCGACAGTCGGATGCTTGCGGGCAGATGTCGGTCACATCAGCCAGATCACCACCAGGAGGTAACCATGATCAGCCATATCGACCATCTGGTATTGACGGTCAGCGATATCGAACGGGCCGTGGCATTTTACAGCTCGGTGCTCAATATGGAGGCCATCACCTTCGGTGCAGGGCGCCGGGCGGTGGGGTTTGGCAACCAGAAGATCAATCTGCAACTGCTGGGGCAGGAGCCGCGCAATCGGGCGCAGGTGGGGTCGGGAGATATCTGCCTTATCACCCGCTGGCCGCTGGAGCAGGTGATGGCCCAGCTTGCCTGCCACGGGGTGGAGATTGTCGAGGGGCCGGTGACCAAAAGCGGTGCCTGTGGGCCGATAGAATCTGTCTACTTCCTCGACCCGGACCAGAACCTGATTGAGGTCAGCCGCTACCCCTGACAGCGCTGATACGCCCGATGCCTTATGAGCTCCTGATTTTCATTGCCGCTTTGCCGGTTAAATCCTCTCTGTTCCTCCTTGGCGGTATCCTTGTTTACCCCCTTGTGACCGTGATACTGCCCCAATTTGTGCCTTTGGCTGGGGCGATCAGTGAACTATCCGGCGTGCTGGACGGGGCAATATGCTAATGTAGCGGCGTTTTTTGATGGATAAGCTGGCATTGGCCTTTTTTGAAGATGGAATGGTATGCAGAACTTTGACGTAGTGAATTGGCTGATGCAGCAGACAGCCTCCCCGGCGCAGCCGGAACAGGCAATGGCACAACCGGGCGCGGCCCAGACCCTGTGGCAGGTGACCCATGCTGGCTAACGAATCCATGCGCCTGAACAAATACATCAGCGAGAGCGGCATCTGCTCGCGCCGCGAGGCCGACCGCTTTATCGAGCAGGGCCACGTCTTTATCAACGGCAAGCGGGCCGGGATTGGCGATCAGGTACAGGTTGGCGATCTGGTCAAGGTGAACGGGCAAGTGATTGAGCCGCGCGAGGCGGACAGTCTGGTCTTTATCGCCCTTAACAAGCCGGTGGGCATCGTCAGTACCACAGAGGCGGGCGAGAAGGACAACATCGTCGATTTCGTCAACCACAGCACCCGGGTCTTCCCCATCGGGCGACTGGACAAGGATTCGCAGGGCCTTATTTTCCTCACCAACCACGGCGATCTGGTCAACAAGATCCTGCGGGCGGGCAACGATCACGAGAAAGAGTATCTGGTGACCGTCGACAAGCCGGTGACCGACGAGTTTGTGCGCGGCATGGCGGCCGGGGTGCCGATCCTCGGTGCTGTCACCAAGAAGTGCAAGGTGAAGAAAGAGGCGCCGTTCGTCTTTCGCATCACCCTGGTGCAGGGGCTGAACCGCCAGATCCGCCGCATGTGCGAGCACTTCGGTTTTGAAGTGACCAAGCTGGAACGCATCCGCATCATGAACGTCAGCCTCAAGGGGCTGCCGGTGGGCGAGTGGCGCGATCTGACCGACGACGAGCTGATCGAGCTGTTCAAGCTGATTGAGGACTCCTCCTCCGAGGTAAAACCGGCGAAGGGTGAAAAACCGAAGGCGGCCAAGGCCCCAGCGGCGCAAGCCGCCAAGCCGGGGCAGGGCAAGAAGCTGCGCCGCGATGACGACCACGAGATTGGCGGTCGCCCCAATGTGCCGGGCCCGGAAGCCTTCGAGAAGAAGCCTCCGGTGGGCAAGGTCGGCGCGGGTAAAGGGGCTGCCAATAAGGGCGGCGCCGGAAAAGCGGCCCCCAAGGGTGGCAAACCGGCCGCCGGCAAGCCGCGCACCGCTAACGCCGGGCGGCAAAAGAAGGGGCGCTGAGTTTCACCGCTATCCCTCGCTTTAGAGCATAAAAACACCGGCCTTTGGCCGGTGTTTTGTTTGTGTTGTTTGTTGCCCACCGGATAGTGGGGCTGCTTGCGCCAGATCAGGCTGGCCGTTTCTCCCCGGTTACGGTCAATCCGTTATTTGGCTGAGGGCTATCTGGCTCACTGCTATCTGACAGATGGAAAGGCAGTCGCATCACCTTGGGATAGTGGCGCGGGTCGAGGCGCACTACCAGCAGGCTCATCAGCAGCAAGCCCCCCAGTTGCCACTGCCAGGCGGCCGCGAAGTCGCCCACATAGTGATAGAGCCGTGCGGCCACCCAGGGTCCGGTGGCCGCCAGCATAAAGCCGAATCCCTGCATCAAGGCGCTCAGGGTACCGGCGCGGCGCGGGTCGGGCAGGTGATCGAGCGCAATCACCATGATGAGGGAAAAGCTTCCGCCAAGACCGGCGCCGCACAGCATGCACCAGAGAATGGGGGCACTGGCTGGCGCCAGCCAGAGACCACCAAATCCCGCCAGCTGCATGGCGATGGTAAGCCCCATCCACGGCCGCCGATCCAGACTGCGGGCGGCCAGCAGCGGCAGGCCGAGGCCGCTGGCGGTCTGCGCCAGTGCCAACCAGGCGACCAGCTCGCCCGCCTGCGCGGCGCTCCAGCCCTGCGCCATATAGGCGGGGGCCAGCCAGGCCACCACGATGCCGTAACCACTGTTGATGATGCCAAAGCAGACGATCAGCAACCAGCTGCGGGGCAGGGTGATCAGCCGCTGCTCGCCGTGGGGAATCGCGACCGCAGCGGCCCGTGGCAGACGCACTTTCCACCCTAGCCAGACGAGGGCCAGCAGCACCGGCAGGCTCCAGAGCGCCAGTGCCCGTGACCAGTCGAGGCTGGCCGCCAGCCGTGGCGTGAGACTGGCCCCCAATGCCCCGCCCCCCATCATGCAGGCAGAAAAGATCCCCATCACCAGCGGCACCTTGTGGGCGAACGCTTGCTTGATCAGTGCCGGTAGCACCCCCTGCACCAGTGCCGACCCCAATCCACAGAGCGCTGCGCTGGCGATCAGCAAGGCGCCGCTTTGGGCATCGAAGCGGATGGCGCTGCCAATGCCGAGCAGCAGCAGGGCCGCCCCCAGCAGTTGGCGCGCACTGGCGCGCCGACGCAGGCTGGGGGTGAGCAGCACACCAATCCCGATCAGCCACAGCGGCAGCAGGGTGAGCCAGGCGAGAGTGTCCATCCCCAGTGCCAGCCGCTGGTCAATGGCTTGGGCCAGCGGGCCGATGGCGGTGAGAAAGGGGCGCAGATTCAGGCCAATCAGGATCACCAGCACCAGCAGGGCAAACTGCTGGCGGTGCGCCTCTGCCGGGCGTTCGCTTGTCCCTTTATTCATGTTCAGGCGCTGCTTGCGTGGCTTGTTGCAACTGGGGGCCGTAGAGATCAGCCGCCGTCATGGAGACGGACAATTTGATCAGCGGCAGCGGTTGCGGCGCAAGGGTCAGCCCCAGCTGTTGATAGGCGGCGGTGCTGTCAAAGCCGAACGGGGCCGCATCGGCGTTATCAAAGGCGTAATAGACGGCGGCGATGCCGTTCATCACCAGCGCGCCGAGGCACATGGGGCAGGGGTGGCCGCTGGCATAGACGATGGCCCCCGCCAGCGGCCCGCACTGGCTTGCCTTGCGCAGCGCTTCCAGCTCGGCGTGACGGGTGGGATCCCCATCCAGATGGATGCCGTTGACCGCGCTCGCCACCAACTGGCCATCTCGCACCAGCAGCGTGGCGAAGGGGCGGCCCCCCTGCCGGTGATTTGCTCTGGCCAGCTGCACCGCCTGCTCCAGCCACTGTTGGTGAGTCTGGAGTGAGGTCGATGGGGTGAGCGAGCGAAGAGGGGTAGACGCTACAAGAGGCTGTGACATGGTGACAAACCCTGATTTGACGGAAGAAACGCCAGCCTAGCGGGGTCTAAAGTCATTTGGAAATTAAATGATAGAATAGGTTTCAGTGGTTTTGTAAATGGAGCGCCCCATGCTGGATCCCCTGTTACTGCGCAGTTTTGTCGCCATTATCGACACCGGCAGCTTTACCCGCGCCGGTGAACGGGTCCATCTGACCCAATCCACCATCAGCCAGCAGATCCGCAGGCTTGAGCAGCAGCTCGGCTGCCCGCTGCTGGATCGCGCTGGCCGTCAGGTGGTCGCAACGGCGGAGGGGGAAAAATTGCTGGGGCTGGCACGCCGCATTCTGGCGCTGCTGGCGCAGGCCGAGGAGCAGGTGACCGAGGGGAGCGTGGCGCTCAGCCTCGGGGTGCCGGAGGATTTCGCCGCAGGTGCCATCACCCCTGTGCTGGCCGCCTTTGCCCGCGACTACCCCGAGGTGCGGCTGGAGGTGCAAAGCGGCCTGAGCCACGAGATCTGGCAGCGCTTCGCGGCGGGAGAGCTGGATCTGGCGCTGGTCAAGCAGACGCGTGGGCAGGGTTCGCCCCTTGCCAGCTGGCGCGAACCGCTGGTGTGGGTCGATAGCCGCGACTGGCCCGCCCGGGAACGGGATCCGCTGCCGCTGGTGGTGTTCCCGAGCGAAGGGCTCTATCGGCGGCAGATGACCGAGGTGCTCGATGGTCTGGGACGGCGTTGGCGCATCGCCTATGTCAGCGCCAGTCTCGCCAGCTTGCAGGGGGCTGTGAGTGCAGGCATCGGCGTGAGCTTGCTGCCCAAACGGCTGATGCCAGCCGATCAGCTGGCCCTGACCCAGTGGCCCAAGGTGGCGCCGGTGGAGCTGGCGCTGCATGCCGGGGGAAGCGGGGACGAGCCGCTCAGCCGCCTGAGTGCAGCCCTGATCGCCCTCTGCGACGAGGTGATGGGGCCGCAATGAGTGACGATGCGGGGAAAGGTTTGGGCGGGAAGAGAAGGCGACGAGAAGCGAGACAAAGGGCAGGATTGGATTAGAGATCCTTCCCCTCCGCCAACTTGCGCTCGTAATCCTTTTTCACGATGGCCAGCGCTGCCAGCACCAGCTCTGGGGCCAGCTTATTGGTTTCCAGCAGTTCAATCAGATCCACCGCGAGTTTTACCTCGGGCGGGGCAGTTTCCAGTGTCATGGGCAGGGTTCCGGTTGCGGGAAGAGGGGGGATTATACAGGGGCGCCGCCGTTGGCCGAAAGCGCCCGTGGTATCGGGCTGTGAGGCACCCGGGTCAGAGGTGCTGGCGCATCTCCTTGTCGATCTCCTCGCGCAGGGCAATCAGCTTTTTGGCGTAGAGCTGCAACTGCAGATCGCTCTCGCTCAGTGGCTGCCACTGGGGCACCGGGGTCGGTTTGCCCTGCTCGTCCATCGCCACAAAGATGATGATGCAGTGGGTGGTCTTGTGGCGCTCGGTCTCGGTGGGGTGGCGGCTGTAGACATCCACCGCCAGATGCATGCTGGTGGTGCCGGTGTGGATCACCTGAGCGTGCACCTCCACCAGCTGGCCAATCTGGATGGGGCGCAAAAAGCGGATCCCCCCCACATAGACGGTCACCGCATAGCCGCCGCACCAGCCCGCGGCGCAGGCATAGCCCGCCTGATCGATCCACTTCATCACCATGCCGCCATGAACCTTGCCGCCGAAATTGACGTCGGAAGGTTCGGCCAGAAATTGCAGGGTCAGTTCGCGATTGGGCACAGTCACATCCTTATTGCCTGAAGAGTTTCCCTGAGCTTTGCCCTATCGCGCTGCCCGGTCAAGGGTTCATCCCCGATTCAGGGGGGCGGGGTCACTATCTTGCTCTATCGACGCGAACATAGCCGCAGGAGTGACACCATGAAACAGATGCTGGAACAGTTGCTGGGGGCTGGCAAAGGCTGGCTCAATGACGGGGGCGACAAGCGCAAGGGGCAGATGCAGGGGGCGCTGGCCGGTGGCGCGCTCGGTCTGCTGCTGGGCAATAAAAAGGTGCGCAAATATGGTGGCAAGGCCGCTGCCGTGGGCGGCGCTGCAGCCCTTGGCGGGCTGGCCTTCAAGCTCTATCAGGATTGGCAGGCCCAGCAGGCGGCACCCGCCCAGCCCACTCATCCCATCAGCTCTCTTGAAGGCAATGCGCTGGATGCCCGCGCGGCGCTTTTGGTGCGCGCCATGGTGGCGGCAGCCCGGGCCGACGGTCATATCGACGGCGCCGAGCGCCAGAAAATTCAGGAGTACCTGACCGAGCAGGGCCAGAGCGATGTGGCCCGCTGGATTGACGCTGAGCTGGCCCGTCCCCTCGATCCCCACGCGCTGGCGCGGGAAGTGACCGACATGGAGCTGGCCACCGAGGTCTATCTCGCCTCCCTGCTTGCCATCGAGGTGGATCACTTTATGGAGCGAGGCTATCTCGACGAGCTGGCACGCGCCCTCAAGCTCGATGAGAACCTGAAAGGAAGTATCGAGCGGCAGGTGGCGCAACTTAACGCCCCCGCCTGATACCCCTCACCGCCATGGATTGCCGATAACGCCCCGCTCAAGGGGCGTTGTTGTTTTCAGTTTTCGCCAAGTTGATCTTTGCCTAGCTGTACGGCAATCAGTGCCGCCAGCCGGGTGAGGGCCTGCTCCAGCTGCTCGCTCCAGGGATGGGAGCTATTGAGGCGCAAGCAGTGGTTGTGTTGCCCCTGACTGGAGAAGAGCGCGCCGGGGGCCACTGAAAAACCGCTGCCAAGTGCCTGGGCGTGCAGGGTACGGCTGTCGAAATGGGCAGGCAGCGCCAGCCAGAGGAAGTAGCCGCCATCGGGGGAGGAGATGCTCACTTCACCCGGCAACAGCCGTTGCAGGGCCGCCCGCATCTGCTGCTGGCGCTGGGCCAGGGTGTGGCGCAGGCGGCGAAAGTGGGCATCGACCCCGCCCTGGCGCAGCATCTCGGCCAGCGCCAGCTGGCTCGGCACATTGGTGGAGAGGGTGGACATCAGTTGCAACCGTTGCACCCGCTCGGCATGGGGCCCCGCCACCACCCAGCCGACCCGAAAGCCCGGCGCCAGACACTTGGAAAAGGAGCTGCAGAGCAGGCTGTCACCGCGCTGATCCCAGTGCTTGATGGGTTTGGGGCGCTCGCGGCCGAAGTAGACCTCCGCATAGACGTCATCCTCCACCAGCGGCACCCCATGGCTGTTGAGCAGTGCCATCAGCCGCGCTTTGTGACTATCCGGCATGGTGTGGCCCAGCGGGTGCTGCACATTGCCCATCAGCCAGCACGCCTTGACCGGAATACGGGTGAGGGCGTCGGCCAGCAGGTCGAGATCGATGCCCACCCCCGGAATGACCGGGATCTCCACCGCCTTGAGTTTCAGCCGCTCGATGGCCTGCAGGGCACCATAGAAGGTGGGGGACTCCACCACTACCCAGTCACCGGGCTCGGTCAGCACCTGCAGACTGAGGGAGAGTGCCTCCATGGCGCCTGTGGTGATGATGATCTCCTGCGGATTGACCGCCACCCCGTCGCTGGCGTAGCGCTGGGCGATGGCGCGGCGCAGCGCCTCGTTGCCGGGGGGCAGGTCGGCCACCGTGCTGAAGGGATCGAGCTTGCGCATGCAGCTGGCCATCGCCCGCCCGAGCTGGGGATGGGGGAACAGGGTCGGGTCTGCTACCGACATGCCAAGGGGCACCAGATCCCGTGATTTGCTCGCCTGCAACACCTCGAACACCAGATCGTTGATATCCACCGAGCCGCTGTAGTGAGTCTGGCTCGGCGTGTGCTGCACGACCTGTGGTGAGGCGGCTTTGACGTAGTAGCCGGACTGGGGGCGGGCGAGGATCCGCCCCTGACTTTCGAGCAGTTGATAGGCCTGCAACACCGTCATGGGGCTGAGCCCGTGGGTCTTGCAGCTCTGGCGAATGGAGGGGATGCGCTCCCCCGGTTGCCAGATGCCATCGTCGATCTGGCTTTGCAGGCGGTCGGCCAACTGCTGGTAAAGGGACATGATCTGGATCAACTGTTATAGGTGTAATTCAATATAACTGCATCTGTTATAGGTGTCATGCTCCGTGATGTACTTGTCACGCACGAAACGTGCAAGGCAAATACAACAAAAGAGAGTGACGCATGATCAATCCGGATGACGTGGTCAGCCTGTCGCGCCTGCAATTTGGCGCCACGGCCCTGTTCCACTTCCTGTTTGTGCCCCTCACGCTGGGGCTGTCCTGGATCCTGGTGATCGCCGAGTCGGCTTATGTGATGACCGGCAAGGTGATCTATCAGGACATCACCCGCTTCTGGGGCAAACTGTTTGGCATCAACTTCGTCATGGGGGTCACCACGGGGATCACCATGGAGTTTCAGTTTGGCACCAACTGGGCTTATTACTCCCACTATGTAGGGGACATCTTCGGTACCCCGCTGGCCATCGAGGGGCTGATGGCCTTCTTCCTCGAATCGACCCTGGTGGGGCTCTTCTTCTTCGGCTGGGACAAGCTCTCCCGCGGCAAGCACCTGCTGGTGACCATGCTGGTGGCGCTCGGCTCCAACCTCTCGGCACTGTGGATCCTGATCGGCAACGGCTGGATGCAAAACCCGGTGGGGGCCGAGTTCAACCTGCT
The DNA here is from genome assembly GCF_001921245.1 of Aeromonas sp. YN13HZO-058. Classification (NCBI taxonomy): domain Bacteria; kingdom Pseudomonadati; phylum Pseudomonadota; class Gammaproteobacteria; order Aeromonadales; family Aeromonadaceae; genus Aeromonas; species Aeromonas sp. YN13HZO-058. The sequence continues at coordinate 36,505 of NZ_MQSY01000043.1, forward strand.
GACCCAGCGGATGGAGCTGGTGGATATCGCCGCCGTGCTGTTCAACCCGGTGGCGCAGGTGAAGTTCGTTCACACCGTTGCGGCGGGCTATGTGGCCGCCTCCATGTTTGTGATGGGGGTGAGCAGCTGGTATCTGCTGCGCAAGACGGAAGTGCAGTTTGCCCTGCGCTCTTTTGCCATTGCCTCCGGCTTCGGGCTGGCGGCCATCCTCTCGGTCATTGTGCTGGGGGATGAGTCTGGCTATCGCACCGGCGAGGTGCAGAAGGTGAAGCTCGCCGCCATCGAGGCGGAGTGGGAGACCGAGCCAGCCCCGGCTTCCTTTACCCTGTTCGGCTTCCCGGATCAGCAGGCGGAAACCACCCACGCAGCCATCAAGATCCCGTATCTGATGGGGATCATCGCTACCCGCTCCATCGACGAGGCGGTGACCGGCCTCAAGGATATCAAGGTGCAGAACGAGGCGCGCATTCGCAGCGGCATGGTGGCGGCCGAAGCCCTCGACCAGATCCGGCAGGGCGATGACACCCCGGCCAACCGTGCCCGCTTCGAGCAGCACGGCAAGGATCTCGGCTACGGCATGCTGCTGACCCCCTATGCCAGCAATATCGCCAAGGCCGGTGAGGCGGAGATTGCCAAAGCGGTCGATGACTCCATCCCGCCAGTGGCGCCGCTCTTCTGGGGCTTTCGGGTGATGGTGGGGCTTGGTGTCACCATGCTGGGGCTGATGGTGGTGAGCTTTGTCCAGCTCTGTCGCAACCGGCTGCAAGACTCGCCACGGCTGCTCAAGACCCTGCTCTGGAGCATTCCGCTGCCCTGGATTGCCATCGAGGCAGGCTGGCTGGTGGCCGAACTCGGCCGTCAACCCTGGACCATCAGCGACGTGCTGCCGGTATCGGCCTCGGTCTCTTTGCTTCAGCCGGGCCAACTCTGGTTCAGCCTGATTGCTATCTGTTCCATCTACACCCTGTTGCTGGTGGTGGAGCTGTTCCTGTTGCGCCATGTGATCCGCAAGGGGCCCGCCATTCTCCATACCGGCCGCTACAGCGGTGAACAACCCGAACTTGCGAGGATCGCCTGATGGATTACGCAACCCTGAAACTCATCTGGTGGGCGCTGGTGCTCTTCATGATGGTCGGTTTTATCGTGATGGATGGCTTCGATCTCGGCATCGCCATGCTGCTGCCGGTGGTGTCGAAAGATGACGACGACCGCCGACTGGTGATCAACAGCGTGGGGCCGGTGTGGGAGGGCAATCAGGTGTGGCTGATCGCCGGGGCCGGCGCCCTGTTCGCCGCCTGGCCGCTGGTCTATGCCGCCGCTTTCTCGGCGCTGTATATCCCCATGGTGGTGCTGCTGCTCGGGCTCTTCCTGCGTCCGGTCGGTTTTGACTATCGCAGCAAGCTGGCCGATCCGGTGTGGCGCCGCTGGTGGGATCGGGCGCTGGTGGCCGGTGGCCTGATACCAACCTTGATCCTCGGTGCTGCTATCGGTCTGGTGATGGAGGGGCTGCCGTTTCGCTTCGACACGGCGCTGCGTCTGCACTATGGCGCGTTCGACTTCCACTGGGGTTGGCTGCTCTCGGTGCTGGCCACCGCTATCAGCCTGTTGCTGCTGCACGGCGCCAGCTTCTTGCAAGCCAAGGTCACGGGGACGCCCGCCCTGCGCGCACGGGGTATCGCCATCCTGCTGGCCCCGCTGGTGACCCTCTGCTACCTGCTGGCCGGTTGGCATCTGGTGGATCTGCAAGGGTTTCAGCTGACCGGTGTGGGCACACAACCCTTTGACCCGAATGCCGCCATCAGCCCGTTGATGAAGGGGGTCACCCCGTATGTCGCTGGCTGGCTGCACAACTACCACGAGCAGCCGCTGCTGTGGCTGGTGCCGATCATCGGGGCGCTGGCGCCGCTGGTGAGCGGGATTGCCGCCTGGCTGGAGCGGGGCCGGATGGCGCTGCTGGCCAGCGCCATGGCCTGCGCCGCCATGCTCTGCTCGGTGGCCATCGCCCTGTTCCCCTTCGTGCTGCCCTCATCCCTTGATGCGGTCAGCAGCCTGACCCTGTGGGATGGCACCTCCAGCTACAAGACGTTGGCCATCATGTTTGGCATCGTGCTGGTGCTGATGCCGGTCAACCTCGGCTACACCGGCTGGGTCTATCGGGTGGTGCGCGGCAAGCTTGACCGCGCCCGCATCAAGCGCGACAGCCATCAACTCTACTGACCTCAAGGGATCTGCTATGTGGTACTTCACCTGGATTTTGGGCCTCGGATTCGCCCTGCTGCTGGGCCTGTGCAACCTGCTCTGGCTGGAAGCGCGCTGGCAGGCGGACGAACGGGACGGTAACTGACGGCGGGGGGCTCGCGCCCCGCCACGGCCGGTGTCTGGCGTTCACACGTCGCCATCGGCCCCTCTCTCCCCCTCTTTAAACGACACACTTTCAACCGACAACCAACCGACAGGTAATTGTGATGAAACAGAGATTGAAAGCGGTGGCGCTGGCCATCGGGTGCGCGCTCACCGTCGCCCCGGCCTGTGCCGAACCGGTACAACTGACGCCACTGGATAAAACCTTCACCCTGCAGGTGCTCGGCAGTGGCGGCCCCATCTCCGACGACCTTCGCGCCTCCTCCAGCGAGGTGATCTGGTGGAAGGGGAAATCCCGCATCCTGATCGATGCCGGTGGCGGCGTCTACCTGCGCTTCGGCCAGGCGGGGGCCAAGCTCGAAGAGGTCGATTTTATCGGCATCACCCACTTTCACACCGACCATGTGACCGACCTGCCCGCCCTGCTCAAGGGAGCCTACTTCTTCGAGCGCAGCGATCCGCTGGATCTGGCGGGGCCAGAGGCCGGCTCGGCCTTCCCCAGCATGAGCGGCTACTTCGATGCCCTCTTCAACAAGGACAAGGGCGCTTATGCCTACCTGAGCGGCTTCAAGGATGGCACCGATGGCCTCTTCCCCATCACCTTGCACGATGTGCCCTACCAGAGCCCGCAGCCTCACACCGTCTATCAGCAGGATGGGCTGACCATCACGGCGCTCGGCATCCCTCACGGTGACGTGCCCTGTCTGGCCTATCGCATCGAGAGCGCCGAGGGGACCATCGTTATCTCGGCAGATCAGAACGGCAGCAACCCGGCCTTTGTGCCGTTTGCCAAGGGGGCCGACATTCTGGTGATGCCGCTCGCCATCCACGAAGGGGCCGACCCGGTCTCCGCCTCGCTTCATGCCAAGCCATCTGTGGTGGCCAAAATTGCCGCCGAGGTAAACCCCAAGCTGCTGGTGCTCAACCACTGGATGGGGGTTGGCCTCAATCACAAGAAAGAGGCGATGGCCATCGTCAAACAGCAATTCCACGGCCAGATCGTGGCCGCCCGCGATCTCTCCAGCTATCCCGTTTCATCCGTCAAGGAGTCCGCCCATGAGTAACTCAAGCAGCAACAAAACCACCGGCAAACTGACCCTCTCCATCGCCATGACCAGCCTGATTGCCCTGACTCCGGGGCTGGCGCTGGCGGCCACCCCGAGCGATGCGCCGGTCAAGGCCGCCCCCAGCGAACAGCACGGCGGCAAGTGTGCGGCGGGCAAGTGCGGCACCGAGAAGCGCTTCGAGAAGCAGGCCCTCGACAGTGATCCGCAGGGGCGGCTGGTGCGCGCCCGCGATGGCAAGTGTGGCGTGGCGGGCGAGGGGATTGATGGCAATACATCCAGCAAGGGCAGCAAGATGACGGAGGGGGTATGCGGCCAATAAGCTCCCGCAGTCGGGGGATCGGGCTGCGTCAGGAGCATCTGGATGCGCTCTGCTCCGGCCCCGTCCGCCCCGGCATCGACTTTCTCGAGCTGGCACCGGAGAACTGGATGGCTATAGGCGGAGCCAAGCGGGCGCAGCTGCATCAGCTGGCCGAGCGTTACCCGCTGGTGGCCCACGGCCTCAGCCTCTCCCTCGGCGATTGTCAGCCCCTCAACCGCACCCTGCTCAGCCAGATCCGCACCTTTCTGGATGAGTTCGGTATCGGGATCTACAGCGAGCACCTGAGCTTTTCCCGCGACCAACAGGGTTATCTCTACGAACTGCTACCGGTGCCGCGCCAGTGGGAGAACATCCCCTATCTGGCAGAGCGGATCGCGCCGGTGCAGGAGGCGCTGGCCCGCCCGCTGGTGCTGGAAAATATCTCCTACTACCACGGCTATGACTACGAGATGCCGGAGGAGGATTTTCTCGCCGAGCTGGTGGCGCGCAGCGGTTGCGAGCTGCTGCTCGATATCAACAACGTCTTTGTGAACAGCCGCAACCACGGTTACTGCCCCAAGCGGATGATTGCCGGGCTGCCGGGCACTGCGATCCGTTACTTCCATATCGCCGGTCATCTGGAAGAGGCGGACGGCACCTTGCTGGATACCCATGGTCGTCCGGTCTGTGAGGAGGTGGTGGCGCTGGCCCGTTATACGGTACAGACCCACGGCCTGCGCCCCCTGCTGCTGGAGCGGGATCACCATCTGCCACCGCTGGCAGAGCTGGAGGCCGAGCTGGCGCGGGTGCACGGCGCCTGTTGCGAGGCGATCGACAGTCAGGTGCGGGAGGTACGCTATGGATAGACGGTTATCACTGATCACTGCGCCCAAAACGGCGCCACAGCGGATGCAGCAGCAGACCGCCTGGCTGGCGAGCCGGGTGCGGCTACCGCAGGATGGCATCGCCAGCCACTATGCCCGCAGCGTGCGCGCCAATGTGGAGTCGGTGCTGGAGAGCGCTTTTCCGCTCACCCACGCTCACTGGGCGCAGGTGGACAGGTGGCAGCTGGTGGAGGGCTTTGTTATCGCGCACGGCGCCGAAGCTCCCGAGTTTCACCATATCGCCACCGAGTTTGTCCGCTATGTGCAGCATCGCCACAGCGAGGGCTCTCTCAACTGGCCCAGACAGCGGCTGGCGCTGCTGGAGTACGAGTGGGCCTGCCTCTGTGTCGAGATTGACCAAGGGGTGGTGCCGTCAGTGTTGCCGGGGGAGGAGGTAACGGCGGAGAGTCCGCTTGGGCTCAATCCCACCCTGCAACTGCTAGAGCTCCCCTTTGCCATTCGTCGCAGCGGCGTGCTGCCGACCCGGCAGGGCAATCACTTCTATGGTCTGTTTCGCAGTCCGGATCATCAGGTGGTGACCCAGCGGTTGCGCGAATGGGATGTCGCGCTGATCCAGCTGCTGCAACAGCAGCCGGGGATCACCCAAGCGGCGTTCCAGCAACAGGTGCAACAGGTTCGCAGTGACTTTGATCTGATCGAGTGGGCGCGCCATTTTCACCGGCTGGGTCTGTTGATCCTGCCCGTCGGCGAGCGCCAGACCGGCGCCCCCTTGCCCCTCATTTAACAAACACCAAGGAGAATTCCCATGAACAACACTCTGATCCAGTGGTACGAGCGGGCGGTGGCCCAGTGCAAGCAGCTCGATTTTCTGGCCCTGCTGGCCATTCGCCTCTATCTCATTCCGGTCATCTATGTGGGGGCCCACTCCAAGGTGATGGGCTTTGCCGGCACGGTCGCCTGGTTTGGCGCGCCGATCTCGGAAGGGGGGCTCAACCTGCCGTTCCCGACCCTGCTCGCCTTTCTGGCGGCGGGCACCGAGGTGCTGGGCTGCATCTGCATCGCCCTTGGCCTCTTTACCCGCATCATGGCCATTCCCACCATCTTCCTGATGAGCGTGGCGAGCGCCATGGTGCACTGGAAGCACGGCTGGGATGCCATCGCCACCGGCAGCATGGAGGCCACTGTGCGCCTCAACGGCTTTATCGAGTGGCTGGCCGCCAACTTCCCCGGTCGCTACAACTACATCACCGAGCTCGGGGATCCCGTGATGCTCAACAACGGGATGGAGTTTGCTGCTACCTACTTCGTGATGCTGCTGGTGCTGCTGGTTTACGGTGGTGGCCGCTACGTCAGTCTCGACTACTGGCTCAAGCGGGCGGTGAACAAGGGGGCAGTGGTTTCTCGCACGGCATAACAACCAACAAAAATAACAGAGCGTGAAAAGAGACGAGCGGCATAAGCCGCTCGTTTTTATTTGATGACGGGAGAAGGCAGAGCTGCCTGCTGGCGCAGCTTATGCCTGACAGGCGGCGAGCCGGACGGCTTCGCGGCGCTCGCTGACATGGGTCAGCCCGTAGGCCAGCAGCACGATAAGGGCACCGATCCAGGGGGTGTGCATCAGGCCGAGGTGCTCCACCACAAAACCACCGACCACAGATCCCAGCGCAATGCCGACGTTGAAGGCGGCGATATTGAGGCCCGATGCCACATCCACTGCGTTGGGGGTGTGCAGCTCGGCCTGTTTGACCACCAGCACCTGCAGACCCGGCACGTTGCCGAAGGCAAAGGCGCCCCACACCAGTACGGTCAGTACCGCCAGCACCGGATGGGGTGCGGTGAAGGTGAGGGTCAGCAGCACCAGCGCGAGACCGGCAAACAGCAGCTTCAGCGCGGGCAGGGGGCCCATTTTGTCGGCCAGCTTGCCGCCCCAGATATTGCCGATGGCGACCGATACCCCGTACACCAACAGGATCAGGCTCACTGCACCGGCGCTAAAGCCGCTCACCTGCTGCAGGATGGGGGCGAGGAAGGTAAACGCCGTGAAGGCGCCGCCGTAACCGAGGGCGGTTTTGGCATAGACCAGCAGCAGCGGTTTCTTGGTGAGCACCGAAAGCTGTTCGCGGATGGTCGAGGCCGCCCCCTTGGGCAGGTTGTTCGGGATCAGCAGCAGGCTACCTACCATGGCGACCAGGCCGAGCAGGCTGACCACCAGAAAGGTTTCACGCCAGCCAAAGACCTGACCAATCCAGGTGCCAAGCGGTACGCCGGTCACCAGCGCCACGGTAAGGCCACTGAACATGATGGCGATGGCGCTCGCCGCCTTCTCTTTGGCTACCAAGCCGGTGGCGATGGTGCTGCCCACCGAGAAGAAGACCCCGTGCGCCAATCCGGTGAGGATGCGGGCCACAATCAGGCTCTCGTAACCGGGGGCCTGCCAGGCCAGCAGGTTGCCAGCGGTAAAGAGCGCCATCAATCCCACCAGCAGCCACTTGCGCGGCACCTTGCCGGTGAGCGCCGTGAGCACGGGGGCGCCGATGGCTACGCCAAGGGCATAGAGGCTGACCAACAGGCCCGCCGAGGGGAGCGAGACATTGAGCTGCTGGGCTATGGTGGGGATGAGCCCCACGATCACAAATTCGGTGGTGCCGATCGCAAAGGCACTCAGGGTGAGGGCAAATAACGCCAGTGGCATAACAACTCCTTGGTTAGGGACTCCCGACGGGAGAATGGCGCCAGTATGCCGATGCGATTTGTTGGCAAAAATGACGGTGACATCAAATTACTTTTGCCAAATCAGCAGCAATAACGCTGAGTGGGAGGGGATTGCGTTGCCCGCCGCGCGAGCGTAACGAAGTGATCTGCCTCGCAGAACGGGATAAGCGCTGCTCCTTTTCTGAGCTTGCTTAAGCTCCTGTACAAGCTGGCCGCCATAGGGTTGTCCCTGTTAAACCCGTGTGTGTTGAATCCATGTGCGCCGGTGGTGTGATGGCCGCGCGCTTTCATCTACAGGCAATATCCAGCTGACAGGTAACATGATGACATTGAACCGACTCTCCTCTCTTTTGCTGCTGTGCGGTGCCTTTGCGGTACAGGCTGGCCAGAGCGATCCCCTCTCTGCCTGGAATGACACGGCAGCCAAGCAGGCGATTACCCGCTGGGTGACCAATGCCACCGATCAGCAGCTGCCCACCTTTATTCCGCCAGAGAAGCGCCATGTGGTGTTTGACAATGACGGCACCCTCTGGCCGGAAGCGCCCATGACCTATCAGCTGCAGTTTGCGATGGACGAGATCAAGCGCCTGGCCCCTGAACACCCGGAGTGGAAGACCGACCCCATCGTCGCGGCAGTGCTGAACAATGACCTCAAGGCCGTGGCCAAATCGGGGGAGAAGGGGCTCGCCAAGCTGGTGGGGCTGACCCACAGCGGCATGACCACCACCGAGTTTGCCGAGCGGGTCAGCCGCTGGGTCAACAGCAGCAAGGATCCCCGTTTTGACTGCCACTACGATCAGCTCGGTTATCTGCCGATGAAGCAGCTGCTGGGGTATCTGCGGGATAATGGCTTCCAGACCTGGATTGTCTCCGGCGGTGGCGTCGACTTTATGCGGGTGATGTCCGAGCAGATGTATGGCATCCCGCCCCAGCAGGTGATTGGCTCCTTTACCCTCGGCGAGTTTGCCCTGACCGGGGAGGGCAGCGAGATCCGCAAGACCATGAACGGCGCCTTCTTTGATGATGGCAAGGCGAAACCGGCGGCTATTCACCTCTTTATGGGACAGCGCCCTGTGGCGGCTTTTGGCAACAGTGATGGCGACGTGCCCATGCTGCAATACACCTCGACCAACCCGGATTACCACACCTTTGGCCTGCTGGTACACCACACCGATGCCAAGCGCGAATACGCCTACGACAGCCATCCGCCAGCCAGCGGCAAGCTGATCGACGGGCTGGCGCAGGCAAAAGCGCGGGGCTGGGTGGTGGTCGATATGAAATCAGACTGGAATCAGGTGTTCGATCCCGCCCTCTGTCAGAACGCACCCTGATTGCGGGGCTGCAGCTGGCGTCAGCAGGTTGGCTGGAGGTTCAGCAAGCGCGGCAACGCGTGAGGCAAGAAAAGAGACAGGGAGAGCATGATGCTCTCCCTGTTTTATCTGGCTGGTCGGCAGAACCTGCCCTTTTTTCGCGTTAGTCTCACGCCTTTCGCGTCAGTCCCACGCGGGGGCAAAGTCGGGATTGGCGCAGCGCTCGCCCCGATCCAGCGTGGCGATAGCGGCCATCTCCTCGCTGCTCAAGGTGATATCGAGAGCGGCCAGATTGGCGGCCTGATTTTCCCGCTTGGTGGAGCTCGGGATCACCGCCATCTTCTGGGCCAGTAGCCAGGCCAGCGACACCTGCGCCGCCGACACTCCGTGGCGTTTGCCAATCTCCATCAGCAGCGGCTCGCTCAGCACCTTGCCATAGGCCAGCGGCATATAGGCGGTGACGGCGATACCGTGAGCTTTGCAGAACTCCACCACCTTGCGGTTTTGCAGCAGAGGATGAACCTCGATCTGCTGGTGGGCGATGGCCCCCGGCCCCAGAATATCGATGGCTTCTTTAAGCTGGGCCACGGTGAAGTTGGAGACCCCGATCTCGCGGGTCAGGCCCTGTGTTTTGGCCTCGGCCAGCTGCTCCAGATAGACCGCCATCGGCACCTCATCCTTGGGGGAGGGCCAGTGGATGAGCGCCAGATCCAGATAGTCGGTGCCCAGTTTTTCGAGGCTCACCTCAAGGCTCGGGATCACCTTGCCTGGGCCAAATTCGCTGGTCCACACCTTGGTGGTCAGATAGATATCCTGGCGGGAAACGGCGCTGCGGGTCAGCACGGCGCCGACCTCGGCTTCGTTGTCATAGATCTGGGCGGTATCGATATGGCGATAGCCCAGCTCCAGACCGTTGGTCAGGGTGGCAAGCAGCGGCTCGCCCTTCAGGCGGAAGGTGCCCAGACCCATGGGTGGCATATTGATCATCTCGTTCCTCAATGGGGTGGTGGTTGGCCCTTTGCGGGCTGAACGGAAAGCGGCACAAGGGCCAGTCAGGCGACCAGCGGCTGATAGCGGCGAATGGTGCTGCTGGCAAACCAGGGCTCGGCCTTGGCGACAAATTCGGTAAAGTGGGGCTGGCCCTGATGGGCGGTGAGGGCGGCTTCGCTCTCCCACACTTCGTAGAGCATCCAGCTGTGGGGATGGTCCAAGTCCTGATGCAGTTGATAGCGCTGGCAGCCCGCTTCTTGCTGGGTGGCCGCGATCAGCGGCTCAAGGGCGGCGCGGAACTGGGCGGCGAATTCGGGTTTGGCTTCAAGCTGGGCAATCACAATCACGGGTGATGACATCTGAACCTCCTTGGCAAAAACGAAGGATCAGTATGCCTGCCGTGACTGGCTGGAAACAGGGCTATTGGTGCAACAGTGAATTGATAAGGATTCAACAATGAGAGTTATTTTTAAAATCCGTGTTTTTCGTCAACGATATTGACTGTGTAAGACATTATTTTTGACGCTGTATCAAAAATATCTTTGGCTGTGATTTCATTTTCCTCAGCAATCAAAAATATTTCTGAAGCATCATCTTCTCGTCCTGAGCCTGGATCAGGATAGCGGCCAGCCCAATACACAAAATGTGTTATCCCTCGTAAGATAGCCTTATCTTTATTTGTTAAATCTGGCACAAGCTCGGCTAAGACATGCAAGCGATGATGTCTATTTTTCTTTTCAATCTCTTTATAACCATCAGTCCCATGTTTGATAACCATCATAGCTTTAAGAGCTACTTCCAGACTGTAACCAACTAGCATCAGACCTATGGCACAAAATTGGCTATCACATATACCCCTAAAATGAATAGGCATGTTTTCAAACCTAGGCTCCGACTTAATTATGGTAACTGCAGCTTGAGTCAATGCTTCTGCTTGTGATATCCATAAAATTGGATTTTTCAATATTTCGTATGTGGGGGGAGTATATGGGTCAAAGTCTGAATTTGTGACTATTGACTCAATCATACGCCATTGAAGAAATCCCTGAGCGCTATAGCTTAACGGGTCACTGTTGAACTTACCTCTGTCTGCTTCTAATCCAAACATAATTAAATCCCTTTAGTTTTTAAATATATTCCATCAGTTTTTGTCAGCCCAGACTGCAAACTCATTGCCGCTGGGCTCAACGAAGTGGAAACGGCGTCCACCGGGGAAGTCGAATAGTGGGCGACTGATGGTGCCACCGTGTTGGCTCACCTTGGCTTGAGTCGCTTCAATATCGGCGCTGTAGAACACCAGCAGGGCGCCGCCCTGAGTGGTCAGGTTGCACTGATCTGCCCGATAGAATCCGCCATCCAGCCCCTCATCGGCAAAGGCGCAGTAGTCGGGACCGTAATCGACAAACTGCCAGCCAAATACGGCCTGAAAGAAGGCTTTAGTCGCTGCTAGATCCCGTGCAGCAAACTCCACATAGTTCAGTTTTTCATGGACGTTCATGTCGTTTTTCTCCCTCATCATCAGCATCGCTGGGCTCAGCAAGTTGTTCCCACGGGGTCAGTTTAAGTTGCTTGTGCCGTAACCTGAGGACACTGGCCATAATGAGGCCGATTAATCCCGCAAAAATGGCGGTTTGACGTAGAGCAAATAGCAGATCCATTCCCATGGGTTGCCAGCTGAAAAACCACAACAGTATGCTCCAGATCAGTCCAAGGCCGATGCCAAATACCAGAAAGTTGGTAAGCCAGCTCTCGTAATGTGGCGGTTTGACAGACCAACCCAGTTGGCGCAACAACCAGAACAAGGGGGGATTGTAGTTGGACTGCCATACCCCTTTGTGAGCCAGCTCCTGATGGGCGGCGGCCAGCCGCGCTTCAAATGTCATGGTTTTGATCCTTGTGAAATAAGTGGTGCCATACGGTGCTTTTTAGGCTGCATTGTACTGATAAATCGTGGGTATGATGTGGGCTCGCGGTCACGTTCTTTCTCTGTAGAAAAAAAGAACTGGCCTCACCGTATACTTGCCAATCCACAGCGGCTGCGCCTATAAAGGCCCATTACTCTTGTCCGGATAACAGCAATGAAGACCCATTCTGATGAACTGACCCTGTTTGTGGCCGTGGTGGAGGCGGGCAGCTTTCGCCAGGCGGCGGAGAACCTCGGCATGGACAACTCGGTGGTGAGCCGTGGCATCAAGCGGCTGGAGGAGAAGCTCTCCACCGTGCTGCTCAACCGCACCACGAGGCGGGTTAGCCTGACCGAGGAGGGGAGCTGGTTCTATCAGCGGGCGGTGAAGATCCTGACCGAGATGAGCGAGGCGGAGGGGCATTTGCTGATGCGCCGGGAGCAGCCGGAGGGGATCTTGCGGGTCGATGCGGCCACCCCCTTTATCCTGCACCGGCTGGTGCCGATCATCGGGGAGTTTCGCCGCCGCTACCCCGCCATCGAGCTGCAGCTGCACAGCTCGGAGGGCTTTATCAATCTGATGGAGCGGCGGGTGGACATGGCCATCCGCATCGGCGAGCTGACCGACTCCTCCCTGCGGGCGCTGCCGCTGGGCCGTTCGCGGCTGCGCCTGCTCGCTTCCCCCGGCTATTTGAGCGAGCGTGGCACCCCGCGCCAACCGGCGGATCTGCTGAGCGGTCACGAGCTGCTCGGCTTTTTGCATCCCGATCACCTCAACCACTGGCCGCTGCTCAGTGCCGAGCAGGGGGATCGCTTTGCCATCACCCCCAGCCTGCGTGCCAGCAGCGGCGAAACCTTGCGCCAGCTGGCGTTGCGGGGGCAGGGGATCGTCTGTCTGTCGGATTTTATGACCGGGCAGGATCGGGAGAGCGGGGCGCTGGTGGAGGTGCTGGCCCGCAATAACAGCGGTGCCTCGCGCCCCATCAATGCGGTCTTCTACTCCGATGCCCAGCGTGATATCCGGCTGCGGGTCTGGCTCGATTTTCTTAAAGAACAGCTGGGCAGCCACTCACTCTGATGCGGTGGGCCCGGATGCGCGGTGGGTAGCCGCGCAAGGGCGTTGGTGCAGCATGTGTGAATTATTCAGACGGCGCCCTGCAGGCAGTAAAAAAGAGGCCGACATTGCTGTCGGCCTCTCTGCTTTTCATCTCAACGGGATATCGGTTGCCCGATCACTCCTCTTCAGCCCAACGGCGTGAACGCTCGACCGCTTTCTGCCAGCCGCTGTAGCGTTTGGCGCGATCTTCTCTGTCCATCTGCGGGATGAACTCGCGGTCCACGCTGAACTTGTCTTCCAGCTCGTCGGAGCTCTTCCAGAAGCCGACTGCCAGACCTGCCAGGAAGGCGGCGCCCATGGCGGTGGTCTCGATGCGGGTCGGACGTACCACCGGGGTGTGCATCATGTCAGCCTGGAACTGCATCAGGAAGTCGTTGGCCACGGCGCCGCCGTCCACTTTCAGCGCTGCCAGCTTGATGCCGGAGTCCTGCTGCATCGCATCCAGCACATCGCGGCTCTGATAGGCGATGGATTCCAGCGCGGCACGGATGATGTGGTTGCGGTTGGCGCCACGGGTCAGACCGACCATGGTGCCGCGAGCATACGGATCCCAGTAGGGCGCGCCCAGACCGACGAAGGCCGGTACCAGATAGACGCCGTTGGTGTCACCCACCTTGGAGGCGAAGTAGTCGGTATCGCGGGCATCGTGAATGATCTTCAGCTCGTCACGCAGCCACTGGATGGTGGCGCCACCCATAAACACCGCACCTTCCAGCGCGTAGTTCACTTCCCCTTTCGGGCCGATGGCAACGGTGGTCAGCAGGCCGTTATTGGAGCGAACCGGTTCGGTGCCGGTGTTCATCAGCATGAAGCAGCCGGTGCCGTAGGTGTTCTTGGCCATCCCTTTTTCAAAGCAGAGCTGACCGAACAGGGCAGACTGCTGGTCACCGGCAATACCGGCGATGGGGATGCGGGAGCCGCCGCCACGGGTGGTGTAGCCGTACACTTCGGAAGAGGGTTTCACTTCCGGCAGCATGGACATCGGGATGCCCAGCTCGTCCAGCATCTTCTCGTCCCACTTCAGGTCGCGGATGTTGTAGAGCATGGTACGGGAGGCGTTGGTCGGGTCAGTGACGTGTACTTCGCCATTGGTCATCTTCCAGACCAGCCAGGTGTCGATGGTGCCGAACAGCAGCTCGCCGTTCATTGCCTTCTCGCGGGCACCTTCCACGTTGTCGAGGATCCACTTCACCTTGGTACCGGAGAAGTAGGCATCCAGCACCAGGCCGGTGTTGTCACGGACGTACTCTTCCAGACCGCGCGCTTTCAGCTCTTCGCAGATGGCTGCGGTACGGCGGCACTGCCAGACGATGGCGTTGTAGATGGGCTTGCCGGTGGCTTTTTCCCAGACGACGGTGGTTTCACGCTGGTTGGTGATACCGATGGCGGCGATCTCTTCGCTGCGCAGGCCGCTCTTGGCCAGCACTTCGGTAAAGACGGAGGATTGGGTCGCCCAGATCTCCATCGGGTCGTGCTCTACCCAGCCCGCTTTCGGGTAGTGCTGGGTAAATTCGCGCTGTGAGGTCGCGACTATGTTGGCGTCCTGATCAAACACGATGGCGCGGGAAGAGGTGGTACCCTGGTCCAGAGCGACGACATATTTCTTTTCTGCAGACATGATGTTCTCCACGTTTATTTTCTACGTTGGGTGCCGTCTTACGCGGCAGCCTCTTCTTTGGTGGTTTGGGTAGCTTGCTCGGCGGCGGCAACACGGTTGCCCGGGACGCAGGGAGCCAGCACTTTGACATACAGAGCGGTACCAAGCTGGGCGCCAACGATGGGGCCAAGGATCGGAACCCAGAAGTAGGGGTTGTCACGACCACCGGTCAGGGCAACATCACCCCAGCCAGCAAAGAACGCGAACAGTTTCGGACCAAAGTCACGGGCCGGGTTCATGGCAAAACCGGTTAACGGGCCAAGGGAGGCGCCGATCACGGCGATCAGGATACCGATCAGCAGGGCGGCCGCGAACCCTTTGGGGGCGCCGTTGTTGTTGTCACCCAGTGCCATGATGCCCAGCATCAGCACGGCGGTGATCACCAGCTCGACGGCGAAGGCTTGCATGTTGGTCAGCAGGGCGTTCGGGTAGGTGGAGAAGATCCCGGCGGTGCCGAGGCTCTCGACGCTGCCGCGCACCACGTTATGGGTCACTTCCCACTGGGTGAAAAGGTTACCATAAAGGAAGTAGACAAGGGCCGCGAAGCAGAAGGCACCAGCCATCTGGGCGATGATGTAGGGCACTACCTTGCGCTTGTCGAACCCGCAGAAGGTCATCAGCGCCAGGGTAACGGCCGGGTTCAGGTGGGCACCTGAAATGCCACCGGTCACATAGATGGCGATCGCGACGCCCAGACCCCAGGTAATGGAGATTTCCCATTGCCCGAAGTTGGCGCCTGCCAGCACCAGAGCGGCGACACAACCGACGCCGAAAAATATCAGCAAGCCGGTTCCGATAAACTCGGCGATGCATTCGCCAAGCAGGGTATTGGGTCTTTGTATGCTCATATCTTTATTCCTTATATCCACCCGTAGAGGCCATAGAGGTTTAATGTTCCGTTTTTCATTTTTGTGTCTATCCGTTGCGGCCGAAAACGTTTCCTTGTTGTTTTTGCGTCTTGCGCAAACGTTATGCTCGTTTGCGCTCGTTATCGGACGAGAGAGAAAATAAACCTTCCCGCGAAATTCACCATCCCCCTGCCATGGGAAATGTGGACAAGATCCCACTCATTGCTAAGAAAATGTGACGTATAGCAACTTGATGGCGGCAAAATACCACTAAGGGGGTACTCTCTATCCCTTGTCCGGCAAGGGTTTGAGGCAGATGAGTAACTGCTCATTTGGAACTTTTATTTGTAATAAAAATGAAATATTTGAGCATGCATCACAGATTAAATGAGCGCATATGAGCACAATGGGCTCGCTTACGAATCAGTGGACTCACATGGTTCGTCGGAATGGTCAGGGCATCCTCAACCGCCCATAACAACAATAAGGAAGCAGAACATGCTTAGTCTCTTCAGGCCTGCGGCGCACATCGACAGGCTCCCGGCTGACAAGGTCGACCCCTTCTACAAACGCATGCGTTGGCAGGTGTTCTTCGGGATCTTCTTCGGTTATGCCGGTTACTACCTGGTACGGAAAAACTTCAGTCTGGCGATGCCCTATCTGGTCGAGCAGGGCTTCTCTCGTGGCGATCTGGGTCTGGCCCTCTCCGGGGTGTCCATCGCTTACGGCTTGTCCAAGTTCCTGATGGGGAACGTCTCTGACCGTTCCAACGCCCGTTACTTCCTCTCCGCCGGTCTGCTGCTCTCGGCCGGTATCATGTTCATGATGGGTACCATGCACTGGGCTACCTCCAGCATCGCCATCATGTTCGTGCTGTTGTTCCTGAACGGCTGGGCACAGGGCATGGGCTGGCCGCCCTGCGGTCGCACCATGGTGCACTGGTGGTCACAGAAAGAGCGCGGCGAAGTGGTTGCGGTCTGGAACGTGGCGCACAACGTGGGCGGCGGCATGATTGGCCCGCTGTTTATCCTCGGGATGGGCTGGTTCAACGACTGGCGCAGTGCCTTCTATGTGCCGGCTGCTGCTGCGGCTGCTATCGCGGTGATCGCCTTCTTCGTGATGCGTGATACCCCGCAATCGGTCGGTCTGCCTCCCATCGAGGAGTACAAGGACGACTATCCGAAGGATTACAACGCGAGCCATGAGCAGGAGTTTTCCGCCAAGGAGATCTTCGTCAAGTACGTGCTGCACAACAAACTGCTGTGGTACATCGCGATTGCCAACGCCTTCGTTTACCTCATTCGTTACGGTGTGCTGGACTGGGCGCCAACCTACCTGAAAGAGGCCAAGCACTTTACCGTCGACAACTCCTCCTGGGCTTACTTCCTCTACGAGTGGGCCGGTATTCCGGGCACCCTGCTGTGTGGCTGGATCTCTGACAAGATGTTCCAGGGCCGCCGCGCGCCAGCCGGTATCCTGTTCATGGTGCTGGTAACCGTGGCTGTGCTGGTCTACTGGTTCAACCCGGCCGGCAACCCGACCGTCGACATGATGGCGCTGGTGGCTATCGGCTTCCTGATCTACGGCCCTGTCATGCTGATCGGCCTCTATGCCCTTGAGCTGGCACCGAAGAAAGCTGCCGGTACTGCGGCAGGTTTCACCGGTCTGTTCGGTTATCTGGGCGGCGCTGTGGCAGCCAACGCCATGCTGGGTTATACCGTTGACCACTTCGGTTGGGATGGCGGCTTCCTGGTGCTGACCGTATCGTGCGTGCTCTCCATCATCCTGCTGGCGATGACCCTCAAACACGAGAACATTGCCGTTGCGGCCAAGAAAGCGGCTGCCAATAAGGCATAAAACGTGATCGTCAGCTTATTGATCCCAAAGGGGATCAGGTAAACTGCCAAAAGGCCCCGCATCTGCCGGGGCCTTTTTTCGTTTCATCATCGGAGTGCAAGCGTGAAGCAAACCCAACGACATCTGGAGATCCTGGACGTCCTGACGCGGCAGGGATTTGTCTCGACCGACGATCTGGTGACCCACTTTGACGTCAGCCCCCAGACCATTCGCCGGGATCTGAACGATCTCGCCGAACAGAACAAGATCCGGCGCCATCATGGCGGTGCCTCCCTGCATTCGAGTACCGTCAATACCGCCTACAGCGCCCGTAAAGTGATGCAACTCAAGGAGAAAGAGCGCATCGCCCGCGAGGTAGCGGCCAATATCCCCGACGGTTCCTCGCTGTTTATCGACATAGGCACTACCACCGAGGCGATTGCCCGCGCCCTGCTCGATCACCGCGAGCTGCGCATCGTCACCAATAACCTCAACGTGGCCAGCATCCTGACGGCCAAGGATGACTTCACCGTCATCATCGCCGGTGGCGAGATCCGCAACCGCGATGGCGGTATCGTGGGGGAGGCGACCCGCGACTTTATCGGTCAGTTTCGCATGGACTATGGCGTCATCGGGATTTCGGGGATCGATAACGACGGCTCCCTGCTCGATTTCGACTATCACGAGGTGAAGATCGCCCAGGCCATCATCGCCCACTCCCGTCAGGTGTTCCTGGCCGCCGACCACACCAAGTTCGGTCGCAATGCCATGGTCAATCTGGGCAATCTCAACCAGATCCACGCCCTCTTTACCGATCAGGAGCCACCGGAAAAGCTGACGCGATTGATGGCGCAACACCAGATCGCCTGCCACATCTGCTGACGGCTGAAGAGGCCAAGGCTGTGCCGGTCGCCCGTTCGGGCGGCCTCCTTTCTTTTCCTGCCCCCATTTCCGCGTTCATTTCACCCCTTTCTGGGTATTGCCAAAACCACTCTCCAGCCTGGCTTTTTTGGCTATTCACCAGCCAGTTTTAGCCTGATCCCTGTCGCTCACCTGCTGTACCACTTTTGCCCCCTCTGGCGGGCTGTGGCGATCACACTTTCGCCATAAAATGTTCGTTTGTTGTATTTTCATGTTCTAAAATGAGCGAAATCAAACATTGCTGTTATAGCAATCATAAAAATGAAAGTAGGTGAACATGAGCGAACATTATGATCTGGTCGTCGTCGGTGGCGGCATCAACGGGGTCGGCATCGCAGCCGATGCGGCAGGACGGGGTCTGAAGGTTGCCCTGTTTGAGGCGCAAGATCTCGCCTCTGCCACCTCCTCCAACTCCAGCAAGCTGATCCACGGCGGTTTGCGCTATCTCGAACATTACGAATTCCGGCTGGTGAAAGAGGCGTTGGCGGAGCGTGAGGTGCTGCTCGGTATGGCGCCTCACATCGCCCGTCCGATGCGTTTTCGCCTGCCGCACCGTCCGCACCTGCGTCCGGCCTGGATGATCCGCGCCGGTCTGTTCCTGTATGACAATCTGGCCAAGCGCGACAAGCTCAAGGGGAGCTGCGGCGTGCGCTTCTTGCCGCAAGATGGCTTGACTGCGGGGATCAACAAGGGGTTTGAATACTCGGATGCCTGGGTTGACGACGCCCGGCTGGTGGTACTCAACGCCATGATGGCTCGTGACAAGGGTGCCGATGTGCAGACCCGCACCCGCTGCATCAAGGCGGTGCGCGGATCCAAACACTGGACGCTGACGCTGGAGCGAGAAGGCGGCGAGCAGTTCACCGTCACCTGTCGTGGTCTGGTCAATGCGGCGGGCCCCTGGGTCAAGACCTTCTACGACGAGAGCCTGAACGAGAAATCTCCCCGTGGCATTCGCCTTATTAAAGGCAGCCACATGATAGTGCCGCGCATCCATGAGCGCGAAGAGGCCTATATCCTGCAAAACGAGGACAACCGCATCGTCTTCGTCATCCCTTACCAGCAGGACTATTCGCTGATCGGCACCACCGACGTGGAACACCACGGCAGCCCGCGGGAAGCGAAGATCAGCGAGGCCGAGATCACCTACCTGTGCAAGGTGGTCAACGCCCACTTCACTCGCCAGATCGCCCCGAAGGATGTGATCTGGACCTATGCCGGGGTGCGTCCGCTGTGCGATGACGAGTCAGATTCACCGCAGGCGGTGACCCGCGACTACACCCTTGAACTTTCTGGCGAATCGGACGGTGCGCCGCTGCTCTCGGTATTTGGCGGCAAGCTCACCACCTATCGCAAGCTGGCGCAGGCCGCCTGCAACAAGCTCAAGCCCTGGTTCAGCCAGATGGGGGATGACTGGACGGCGACCAGCCGGCTGCCCGGTGGCGAGTTCGACTGCTCGGTGCGCGAGCTGGCCCGCGCCTTTGCGCTGGAGTTTGACTGGCTCGACGATCGCAGCGCCCTGCGCATTGCCGAGGCCTATGGCGCCCATGCCCGTCTCTGGCTGAAAGAGGATCGCGGCATTCACTTCGGTGGCGGCCTCTACGAGTCGGAAGTGCGCTATCTCATCGAGCGGGAGTGGGCCTGTTCACTGGACGATATCCTCTGGCGCCGCAGCAAGCTGGGGCTGCGCCTGAACGAGTCAGAGCAGCAGATGCTGCACATCTGGCTCGACCAATATCATCACGCTCTGCGCAAGGCGAGCTGATGTGTGACGGTGGGCAGTGCGCTGCTGCCCACCGCGTTTTACCGTAAATATGCAACAAACCTCTGATAGAACAATTACCTACACACAATAATAAAGAGCCTCACCTATGAAAAAACTCGCCGTTTCCCTCATCGCCCTGAGCCTTGGGGCATCCCTCTCATTACCCGTGTTTGCTGCCGATGAAGGCAAGGTGGTGATTGCCCACCGTGGCGCCTCCGGCTACCTGCCCGAGCATACCCTGGAGTCCAAGGCGCTGGCCTATGGCATGGGGGCCGATTATCTGGAGCAGGATCTGGTAATGACCAAGGATGACCAGCTGGTGGTGATGCACGATCACTTCCTCGATGGCATCACCGATGTGGCCGAGCGTTTCCCCGGTCGTGCCCGCCCGGACGGCCGTTATTATGTGGTGGATTTCACCCTGGACGAGGTGCGCTCCCTGCGCATGACCGAGCCGTTCCAGCTGGTGGATGGCAAGCAGCTGCCGGTCTATCCGGCCCGCTTCCCGCTGTGGAAGTCGAACTTCAAGATCCACACCTTCCAGGAGGAGATCGAGATGATCCAGGGGCTCAACAAAAGCACCGGCAAAAACATCGGCATCTATCCGGAGATCAAAGCACCCTGGCTGTTCCGCCACGAAGGCAAGGATATCTCCAAGGCGGTGCTGAAGGTGCTCAAGGAGTACGGCTACACCGGGAAGGATGACAAGGTCTATCTGCAGTGCTTCGATGCGGATGAACTCAAGCGCATCAACAGCGAGCTGATGCCTGCCTTAGGGATGGATCTGAAACTGGTGCAGTTGATGGCCGAGACCGACTGGAACGAGACCATGGTCTACGACGCCAAGGGCAAGGCGACCCCCTACAACTACGATTGGATGTTCAAGCCGGGGGCGATGAAAACCATCGCCAGCTATGCCGAAGGAATTGGCCCGTGGAAGCCGATGATCGTCACCGAGCCGGGCACCCTGGGCAAGCCGGTCTTCACCGGCATGGTGAAAGAGGCCCACGCGGCGGGTCTCAAGGTGCATCCTTATACCTTCCGTCAGGATGAGGGGCAGATCCCGGCCTATGCCAAGGACTTCACCGATCTCCTTAACATCTTCCTCTATCAGGCCGATGTGGACGGGGTGTTCAGCGACTTCCCCGACAAGGCGGTAGCCGTGATCAAGGCCCATGAAGGGGCGGCTAAATAGCGAAGTGGTGTCATTTGAGTGTAGCGCGAGGCCAGTTGGCCTCGCTTTTTGTTGGAGGTTCCCGCAACGGGAGTGTGCGCCCTGTCAGAAAATAGCCAGATCACGTCATGGTGTGCCGGATCTGCATCATTTTACGCACTTTTTACGTAGCAGATCGCTGGCATGAAATCGGCGGAGCGGTTAGTCTAGCGGCGTTGAACCAACCCCATGAGGTACAGATGAAAGCCGTATTGCGTTTTAGCCTGCTGGGCGCCTTGTTGTTGGGTGGCCATGCCTTCGCCGCCGAGCCGAAAAAATTTGATATCAGCATGTTCCCAGCCGCTGACGTGAATCAGGAGCGAGTGGTGATCCGCCTGCCAGAAGTCGAGAAAGAATCCGACATGATGGTCGAGCTGCAGGTCGGTAAAAAGATGATGGTTGACTGCAACGTACCGCGTTTTGCCGGCAACCTGGAACAGCACAGCGTCAAAGGCTGGGGCTACAACTACCTGCAACTGGGCAAGGTCTCCGACCCCATCACCACCCTGATGGCTTGCCCGGACGCCCAGCAGAAAGAGACCTTCGTCCAGATCTACGGCCAGGGCTTTTTCGTGAACTACAACTCCAAGCTGCCGTTCGTGATCTACGTGCCACAGGAGTATGAAGTGCGCTACCGCCTGTGGCGTGCCGACAACCTGGCCCAACCGGCCATGATTGAGTAAGCATGTTTGAACCCAGGGTTCAGCTGGTTCATCTGATGTGACAAATAAAGCGCCGTTCGGCGCTTTATTTTTACCTGAATTGCCCGGGAAATGACGTGAAATCGGGCTGTACGTTTACATAAGTTTATTATTTATCAACGATTTTTGTGTGCTCTGCCACAAAATCGGCGCCAGCTATGGGGCAAAGTGACTTCGATAAAAGATATTTATTAATATAGTGAGAAAATTGATTTTGCACTCGGCGATGGCCTGATGATACTTGCCCGCAAAGGTCAAACTAACCAGAAAAAGAGCACTATGAGCTTCGAATCAGACAAGCGTTTCAACGACTTCAAACATTTTCCCCGTGGCCTGCGTCGCAGTGGTGAATTCACTGTGGCCGAAGCGGACAGTCTGGAAAAGTATGGTACCGCCATGCTGGCTCTCTATCAGGGCAATCTGACTCCCCGTGACGATGTCGAGTCCGCCTTCGTCGAGCAGGTCAAGTCCGGCGCGGCCGGTGCCAACCCCCATGCCAAGGTGTGGTTCAAATACCTCAAGGTGATCGGTCCCAAGCGCGTTCATCGCCTCTGCACCGTCGTTGGTGGTGCCAGCGAAGAGAGCAGCGGTGGTG
The DNA here is from genome assembly GCF_001921245.1 of Aeromonas sp. YN13HZO-058. Classification (NCBI taxonomy): domain Bacteria; kingdom Pseudomonadati; phylum Pseudomonadota; class Gammaproteobacteria; order Aeromonadales; family Aeromonadaceae; genus Aeromonas; species Aeromonas sp. YN13HZO-058. The sequence continues at coordinate 58,644 of NZ_MQSY01000043.1, forward strand.
CCAGCTTTGATGTCGGTGGTGGCAGCGGTGGTGGCAGTGACGAGTCCATCGATTAATGGATACCGAGCTGCTTCGGACCTTTATCGAGGTCAGCAAGACCCGGCATTTTGGCCGGGCTGCTGAAAATCTCTACTTGACCCAGTCGGCGGTGAGTTTCCGGATCCGCCAGCTAGAGCAGCAACTGGGTGTCAGTCTGTTTGCCCGTCATCGCAACAATATCCGCCTGACCGCCTCCGGTGAGCGTCTGCTGCCCTACGCAGACGCTATCTTGCACACCCTTGGTCGTGCCAAGCAGGATGTGGCGCTCTCGCCAGGATTCAGCCAGCAGTTGGCCATCGGCGCGCCCGCGGTGTTCTGGGAGCTCGATTTCAACGACTGGCTCAATCACATCTATGCGCTGGCTCCCGGTTTGGCGGTGCGGCTGGAAACCGCCTCCCGCGAGCACCTCTGCCGCCAGTTGCTGGAGCGCTCCCTCGATCTGGCCCTGCTCTCCGAGCCCACCAAGATCGACGAGATCGCCCTGCATCCCATCGGTGAGCTGGTGTTCGAGCTGGTGAGCCGGGATCCGGCCGCCAATGCCGACAACCTGATGCAGATGCCGCACATCCACCTCGATTGGGGCACCAGCTTCGAGCCGCAACCCAGTCGCTTGCAGAGCCTGCAAAAGACTCCGGTGCTGCACTCCAGCTCCGCCAGCATGGCGTTGCAATTCGTGTTGGCCAACGGTGGTGCTGCCTACTTGCCCCGGCGGATGGTCAGCCCCTTCCTCGAGAAAGGGGCGCTCCATCTGGTGGAGGGGGGCCAGCCGCTGAGCCGTCCGCTCTATCTCGCCTATCTGGAGAAATCTGATCGCCGGGAGCTGATCGATCAGCTGCTGACCCTGCCACTGGGTTGGCACGATGCCGAGCTGCGCCTCAACGTCGAATAAGCGTCGAGTGTTATCCAAGGAAGAGCCCACCCCACGGTGGGCTCTTCCGTTTGGGGAAAATTGCAGGGAGCAAGGTCACGTAATTGGCGCGGGAGGCTTGGCGTCATCGGCCGGTAACGGTACCTTTTCAGGCTGTTTATCCGATTGAGCACTGACAGGGATGGATTGTAATTGATCGACTTTAGTCACCCCGAATGGCGGGCGCTGGCGCAGCAGTTGCTGAGCCACTCGCCTGTGGTGATCCGTGGCCGCCAATGGCAACCGCTGGTGGGCCTGCTCAAGGATAACCAGCTGTTGCTCGCCCATGGCAGCCACAGCTATGAACTCACCCCGGCCGGACGGCGCTATCTCACCCGCGAGCTTATGCTGGCCGAGATCGCCACCGCCCCCCCCGAGCCCGAGGAATGGTTGCATGCTCAGGGTTGGCAATTGGGTGAGCAGGTCAACGAGCGGGTGCTGGCGGCGCTCTATCGCAAGTCAGAGGTGAACTTTACCCCCAACGAGCAGATCGATTTTGAGGACAAGGGGATCCGGCTCTGTGCCGATCAGCTGTTGCGCTTGCGCGCCGTCCAGCCGTTCAGCCTCTTTTTCAGCGGTGGCACCCTGCTCGATGCTGCCCCCTGGTTGCAGGCACTGGGGGAGGTGGCCCTGCCCGAGCGCACTCTGGCGGGTCTTGGCAAGATCTTGTGGGGGGAGGGGAATATCGAGCGGGTGATCACCACCGACAGCGTCGGCGCCTTTGCCGAACTGCCCCTTGATACGGGTACCTTGCTGGTGTGGGCCCCCCCATCGTCACCCCTTGCCTTGCAGCAGGTAGTGGCCGCCTTGCCCCCCAATGTGCTGTGGAGCCATCTCACCGCCCTCGACCCTGCTGGGGTGGATCGACTGCAGGCGCTGGCCCAGCGGCTGGGTCGTCCGGCCAGCTGGTGGTTGCCCCGTGATCTGGCCCCCATCCTCAGCGCGTATACCCAACCTTTGACTGAGGCTCGGCCCTGGGAACCGAGCCGGATCCCCAAGTCATTGTTAGCAGTTTGTAGCGGTTTGGTTGAGTCCAATGGTGGCTTGTCGGCCGAGGTGTGCGCGCTGGCGCCAGCGTGGCATGCCGTTGGTTGAAATTGGCCTGAAAGCGAGCCAAAAAGCGGTTTTCCCTCATTGAACGCGGTGATATAAAGAGTTGACGAAGCGCTCGCCAGATGAGCGCTTTTGTTTATCAAGCCGCTTTGCCACCCAACGAACTCAACGGAATACAGGGAATACCATGTTTGAAAAGGTTGTTGCCGCCCCAGCGGATCCGATCCTGGGCCTGACCGAAGCCTTCCGCGCTGACTCTCGCAGCCACAAGATCAATCTGGGCGTAGGGATCTACAAGGACGAGTCCGGTGCCACCCCCATTCTTCACTGCGTCAAGAAAGCCGAGCAGAAGCTGCTGACCGACGAGAAGACCAAGAACTACCTCGGTATTGAAGGCAATATCGAATATGGCCGCATCGTGCAGCAACTGCTGTTCGGGCAACATTCTGCGCTGGTTGCCAGTGGCCGCGCCAAGACCGCGCAAGCGCCGGGCGGTACCGGTGCCCTGCGTATCGCGGCCGAATTCGTGGTGCGCAACGGTCTGGCCAAGACCATCTGGATCTCCGATCCCACCTGGGCCAACCACGTCAGTGTATTCCAGGCCGCTGGCCTGACCGTCAAGTGGTACAAGTACTACGACGCCGCCACCAAGGGGCTCGACTTTGCCGCTATGCAGGCTTCGCTGGCTGAGGTTCAGCCGGGTGAACTGGTGCTGCTGCACGGTTGCTGCCACAACCCGACCGGTATCGACCCCACCAGCGATCAGTGGCGCGCACTGGCCAAGCAGAGCGCAGCCGCGGGCTGGCTGCCGCTGTTTGACTTCGCCTATCAGGGTTTTGCCCGTGGGATCGAAGAGGATGCCGAAGGTCTGCGTATCTTCGCCGAGTGCCATGACGAGCTGCTGGTGGCGAGCTCCTTCTCCAAGAACTTCGGCCTCTACAACGAGCGGGTCGGTGCCTTCACGCTGGTCAGCGCGACCAAAGAGATCGCCGATGTGGCCTTCACCCAGGTCAAGACCGTGATCCGTGCCAACTACTCCAACCCGCCGTCACACGGCGCCGCTGTGGTCACCGCCGTGGTGAGCGATCCGGCTCTCTATGCCGAGTGGGTCGAAGAAGTGGCTGCCATGCGGGTGCGTATTCGCGAGATGCGCGAGCTGCTGGTAGAGAAGTTGGCTGCCCTCGGCGTGAGCCAGGATTTCAGCTTTATCCGCGAGCAGAACGGCATGTTCTCCTTCTCCGGTCTCTCCAAGGATCAGGTTGAACAGCTCAAGAGCGAGTTTGCCATCTACATCGTCGGCTCCGGTCGGATCAGCGTGGCCGGGATCACCCGTGCCAACATCGATCCCCTGTGCGAGGCCATCGCCAAGGTGCTGTAACCGCATCGCCTTGTGCTCTGGCACTATGCGGCACTATGCCATGAAAAAGCCCGTCACCTTGGTGACGGGCTTTTTTGATCGCCAACGGCTGATCGCCAAACAAGGGGAAGGCGACTCAGCGGTGGCGGGCGCCTTGCCACTGTTTGCGCAGTTGCAGCAGCAGCGCGGTCAGGGCGCCGCCGCTCAGGGCGGTCAACACCGCCAGCAGCAGGCTGCCGAGCAGGAAGGGGGGCACCAGGGTTGCCGCCTCCTGCTCCAGCCAGTGGAGGGTCCAGCTGAGGTGGAAGGGCTCCGGCGTCTGGTGCAACACCAGACAGCCGGTGCGATAGGCGTAGAGATACATGAATGGCAGGGTCAGCGGATTGTTGAACCAGACTGCCAGCAGCGCCAGCGGCAGGTTGAGGCTGAATGCCAGCGCCAGCCCGACCGCGATGAGCGAGTGCATCGGGATGGGGAACCAGCAGGCGAAGATCCCGGCCGCTACCGCGCCACTCAGGGCGCGAGTACCCCCTTGCCAGAGGGCCGGAGCAAGCAGCCGTTCACCAAATAGGGCAAACCACTTCTGCTGGCGCAGGGTGTCGGGATCGAGCTTGAAGCGGGCAAACCAGCGACTCAGCATGCGCGGGTCATCTTGCGTTTTTGCCACTGGCGCACCGTGCTGATCCGCCAGAAGGTGCGGATCAGGGTGTAACCGATAAGGGAACTCAGCAGGGCCAGGATCAGCGAGCCCAGCAACAGCGGCGGTGCTACTGTGCCTAGTACCGAGACCAGCCACTCCCAGGTGAACTCAATCTCTATCTGCTGCGCTGAATGTCCCAGCAGCTGGCAACCCACCAGATAGGCGCCATAGAGCAGGGGCGGCATGGTAAAGGGATTGGAGAGCCAGACCAGCGCCACCGAGAGCGGCAGATTGACCCGGCACAGGATGGCGCCACCGGCGGCCAGCAGCATCTGGCAGGGGAGCGGCACCCAAGCCATGAACAGGCCCACCGCAAATGCACCCGCGGCCGAGCGGCGATTGAGGTGCCAGAGGTTGGCATCGAGCAGCAGTTTGCCGAACAGTCGCAAGTGCTTGTGTTCTTTCAGGGTTTGCTGATCGGGCATCCAGCGTTTTATGAGTCGTTTGGGCATATTGAAACCTTGCTAAATACTTGCTCCATGGATCTGCGTCTGTTGTCGTTTGCCCTGGGGGCAAGCTCCTCACTGCTCTGGCCATGGTTACCTTCACTCGCATGGGGGGGCCTGTTGCTGTCCCTGCTGATCCCCCTTGCATATTGCCGTGCCTGGCGGTGGTTGTTTCTCCTGCTCGGCATCCTCTGGATGCAGGCCAATCTTGCTTATCGACTGGCCTGGCTGGAGCGATTGGGCGATCAGACGAGCCACATGATAACCGCACAGCTGCAAAGTGCAGAGCCCGAGGGGGATAAATTTGTCCGGCTGTTGCTGCGGGTGAGCACCCTTGACGAGCAACCGGTGACACCTGAGCCCCTGATCCGGGTCAATGCCTATCAGGCGTTGCCCGCCATGACAGTGGGCAGCAGGATCTCGCTGGTGACCTCGTTGAAACCGGCTCATGGCCTTGCCAACGAGGCGGGGCTGGATGGGCGGCGTCTGCTGCTGGGCAAGGGGATCACCGCCACCGGCAATTTGCGCCGGGTGATCGACATTCATCAGGCTGCACCGGGCTGGCGCGAACGCTGGTTGGACGCAGCGACCGATAGTTGGCGCACTCTTGACCATGATCCCTTACTGGCGGCGCTCACTTTTGGCGAGCAGAGTGGCATCACGGATGCCCAGTGGGAGCGGTTTCGCGGTAGCGGCCTGACCCATATCATCGCTATTTCAGGGCAGCACATCGCGCTGGTGGCGGTGCTCGGGTGGTGGTTGGGCAGGCTGTTTGGCCTGCGCGGCGCCATTATCACCTCCCTGCTGTTTGCCGCCGTCTACAGCGCATTGGCGGGGTTTGCGGTGGCCACCGAGCGGGCCCTGATCATGGTGCTGGTGTGGAGTGTGCTGCGCTGGAGCCGACGGGAGTGGCCTGCCTGGCGTATCTGGCTGTGGGCCTTTGTGGTATTGACCCTCAGGGATCCCTTTGCCCTCTATTCGGCCGGTTTCTGGCTCTCGTTTCTGGCGGTGGCCATCCTGCTGCTGGTGGGATACCTCCACGACAAGCCGGGGCTGTGGCAGATCCAGCTCTGGCTGCTGCTCGGTCTGCTGCCGCTGCAGCTGGCGTTGTTCGAGGGGATAGCGCCGCTGGCCATGGTGATCAACCTGCTGGCGGTGCCGCTCTTTTGTATCGCCATTATTCCGCTGGCGCTGATCGGTGTGCTGCTGGCGCGGCTCTCCACCTCGCTCGCCTATGGTCTGTTCTGGCTGGCGGATCTGGTGCTCGGTTGGGTGCTTACGATCCTGAATTGGCTTTCCGAACAACTGCAACTGTGGTGGCCACTGCCCGGCTGGTGGCTGCCGCTCTGCACCCTGCTGTTGCTGCTCTGGTTCGCCTCGCAGTGGCGCCCGGCACGCTGGCTCTGGCTACCGGGGGGTTGTGCGCTGTTGCTGGCGCTCTGGCCTTCCCCGGTTCGCTGGCAACTGAGGGTGATGGATGTGGGGCAGGGATTGGCGGTGCTGATTAGCAAGGGGGATCGCGCCATCCTCTATGACACTGGCGATCGCTATCCCGGCGGCTACAACATGGCGGATGTGGTGATCCTGCCCCAGTTGAGCCATCTGGGGATCCGGGTCATCGATCGCCTCATTATCAGCCACAAGGATCGGGACCATGCCGGCAATCGCAAGCGACTGCTCAGCGCCATGCCGGTGCGTCACGAGCTCTCCTCCTACCCCTTCAGCGAGGGAACCACCCTTTGCCAGCGTGGGCAACAGTGGAATTGGCAAGGGCTCGCGTTTACGGTGCTCTGGCCCGAACACCCCGGCGGCGGGCACAATAACGATGGTTGCGTGGTGCGCATCAGCGATGGGAAGCGCAGCGTGTTGCTCAGTGCCGATATCGAGCGGCAGGCCGAGCAGCGACTGGTGGCGCTGGAGGGAGATGGGTTGGCCAGCACCTTGCTGGTGAGCCCCCATCATGGTAGTCGCACCTCCTCAACTCCCCCGTTTGTCGCGGCGGTAGCGGCGCAGGAGGTGATCCACAGCGCCGGCTTTATGAATCAATGGGGCTTTCCCCGTCCCGATGTGGTGGCCCGCTATCGGGATGCCCGCCAGTGGATCACCGGTCAGCAAGGGGCGATTCTGGTCGAACCCACCGCAGCGGGCTTGAGTGTCACTGCCGAGCGTGATCAGGGGCCCTGGTATCGGCGCGGTGGCGAGTGGTGGCGACCACGAGCGTGGTTTGAGCAATAATCCGTCATTTCCGCCGCGGATGGATTCTATATCGGTGGCGACGCTTGGTGTAATCCTGCGCTTTGGCTAGAATAGCCCGTCATTTCCATTACTAACGGCTATTCATGCAACAAGAAACCTCACAAGAGAGCTGGCCTGTATTCCGACGCCTGCTCGGTTATGTCCGTGATCGCAAGCTGGGCCTGGTCGGTGGCATCATCGGGATGCTGGGCTACGCCGCCGTGGATACCACCTTTGTCTACTCCATCAAGCCGCTGATCGATCAGGGCATTAATGGCAACGACAGCACCGTCTTGAAATGGATGCCCTTCTTCGTCCTCGGCATCGTGGCCCTGCGCGGTGTTGCCAACTTTCTCTCCAACTACTGCATGGCCTGGGTCGGCAACCACGTAGTGATGCGTCTGCAACAGCAGGTGTTCAATCACATGGTGGCGATGCCGATGAGCTTCTTCGACCGTCAGAACACCGGTCATCTGCTCTCCAAGGTGACCTATGACGCCAGTCAGGTCTCCTCGGCGGCGAGCACCACGCTCGTGACCCTGGTGCGGGAAGGGGCGACCGTGGTCGGCCTGCTCGGCCTGATGTTCTGGCACTCCTGGCAACTGTCGGTGATCTTCCTGGTGGTTGGCCCGCTGGTGGGGATTATCATCGGCCTTATCAGCCGCCGTTTCCGCCAGATCAGCCGTCACATCCAGCAGGCGGTAGGGGATATCACCACTTCCACCGAGCAGATGCTCAAAGGGCACAAAGAGGTGCTGATGTTTGGTGGCCAGAAGGTTGAAGAGAAGCGCTTCTTCCAGGTCAGCAACAACATGCGTCAGCAGACCATGAAGATGGTCGCCGCCGATGCCATCGGCAGTCCGGTGGTGCAGATGGTTGCCTCCATCGCGCTGGCTGCCTTCCTCTACGTCGCGACCATTGACAGCGTCAAATCAACACTGACTGCCGGTACGTTTACCGTCATGATCACCTCCATGATGATGCTGCTCAAGCCGCTGAAAAGCCTGACCGACGTCAACAACCAGTTCCAGCGCGCCATCACCGCCTGCCACAGCCTCTTCGGCCTGCTCGACAGCGAGCCGGAACAGGATACCGGCACGCTCACTCTGGAGCGTGCCCGCGGCGAGATCGAGTTTCGCAACGTCACCTTCACCTATCCGACCAAGGATACCCCGGCGCTGCACAACGTCAGCTTCAAGGTGGAGGCGGGTAAATCGGTGGCGCTGGTGGGCCGTTCCGGCTCCGGCAAGAGCACCATCGCCAGCCTGCTGACTCGCTTTTATGACATCGATCAGGGCGAGATCCTGCTGGATGGCGTGAATATCCGCGAATACAAGTTGAGCGAGCTGCGCAAGCAGTACGCGCTGGTCTCCCAGCATGTCCACCTGTTCAACGACTCGGTGGCCAACAACATCGCCTACGCGGCAGAAGACAAGTACAGCCGCGACCAGATTGTGCAGGCCGCTCGCATCGCCCATGCCGACGAGTTCGTCAGCAAGATGCCGCTGGGGTACGACACCGTGGTTGGTGAGAATGGCGCGTCCCTCTCCGGCGGTCAGCGCCAGCGAGTCGCTATCGCCCGCGCCCTGCTGCGCGATGCGCCGGTTCTGCTGCTGGATGAGGCCACCTCGGCCCTCGATACCGAGTCCGAGCGCCACATTCAGGCGGCCATCGACGAGCTTTGCAAGGCCCGTACCTCGCTGGTGATCGCCCACCGCCTCTCCACTATCGAGAAGGCGGACGAGATCCTGGTGATCGACGAAGGCCATATCGTCGAGCGCGGTAACCACGAAGCATTGATGGAGCAGCGTGGCACTTATGCCCAGCTGCGTGCCATTCAGTTTGGTAACGCGGGAAACAAGGCCTGATGCTGGAACGGCTCTGGTATGCAAAGAGTGGCTGGCGCTGGTTGCTGGCCCCCTTTGCCCTGCTGTTTGCCATCATCAGCGGCACCCGCCGCTACGCCTATCGCCACGGCTGGCGCAAGGGGTATCGCGCCTCCTTGCCGGTGATCGTGGTGGGCAATATTTCGGTGGGCGGCAACGGCAAGACGCCGGTGGTGGTCTGGCTGGTGGAGCAGTTGCAAGCTCGTGGCTATCGTCCCGGGGTGGTGAGCCGTGGTTATGGTGGCAAGGCGCCCCATTACCCGTATCGGCTCGATGCCGCCAGCACCACGGCGCAGGCGGGGGATGAGCCGGTATTGATTGCCCGGCGCTGCGGCTGTCCGGTAGTGGTCGCCCCGAAACGGGCCGATGCGGTACGACTGCTGGAGCAAAGCGGTGAGGTGGATATCATCATCACCGACGATGGCCTGCAGCACTATGCGCTGGCCCGCGACATCGAACTGGTGGTGGTGGATGGTGCCCGCCGTTTCGGCAACGCCTGCCTGCTGCCGATGGGGCCGCTGCGCGAGCCGGTCACTCGTCTCAAGCGGGTGGATGCCATCATCTGCAACGGCGGCGAGCCGGGCAAGGGGGAGTACCCCATGCAACTGGTTGCCGACACCCCGCGTCGGGTGTGCGACGATGCACCGCTGGCCGCCCCCTTGTCGGGTCCGGTTGATGCGCTGGCGGGGATCGGTCATCCGCCCCGCTTCTTTGCCACCCTTGAGGGGCTCGGCTACCAGCTGGATCAGCAGGCAGCCTACGGCGATCATCACCCCTTCGATCGGGATGAGCTGGTGGGCCGCTTTGCCTGCAAGCCGCTGCTGATGACCGAGAAGGATGCGGTCAAGTGCAGTTCGTTTGCCCTAGAAAACTGGTGGTATCTGCCGGTGAGCGCAGAGTTGCCCGCCTCCTTGCTCGATACCCTGCTGCACAAGCTGAGCACGAGTGGAAAGGCGCAAGGCGTAACCAAGACACAAGATTAGTCTCTCTCGCCTGAGCGGGGGAGAAGTGGACCAATAGCGGTCCCGTATGGAATATCTGGTTGCTCGACATCCATCGCTGGCGTGATGAAGCCGCCAGCGCGACATCGTTGAAGGAGTATCGTTTTGGCTTTGGACATCAAGTTGCTCGACATTATCGCCTGCCCGGTCTGCAAGGGTAAGCTGCATTACAACAAAGCAGTTCATGAGTTGGTCTGTCGCTTCGACAAGCTGGCCTATCCGCTGGAAGAGGGGATCCCGGTGCTGCTGGAGAACCGTGCCCGTCCGCTCAACAGCGATGAGCTGCCGTCATGAGTTTCGTCGTCGTTATTCCTGCCCGCTATGCGTCAACCCGTCTGCCGGGCAAGCCGCTGGCGGATATCCATGGCAAGCCCATGGTGCAACACGTGGTGGAGAAGGCCCTGCAGTCGGGTGCCGATCGGGTGATTGTCGCCACTGACGATGCCCGGGTGCAGCAGGCGCTGCAGAGCACCGGCGTCGAGGTGTGCATGACCTCACCGGATCACCAGTCCGGCACCGAGCGTCTGGCCGAGGTGTGCCGTCACTACGGCTTTGCCGCCGATACCATCATCGTCAACGTGCAGGGGGATGAGCCACTCATTCCGCCCACCATCATTCGTCAGGTAGCGGACAATCTGGCCGCCGCCACGGCGCCGATGGCGACCCTGTCGGTGCCGATTAAGGATGCCGAAGAGGCGTTCAATCCCAATGCAGTGAAAGTGGTGACTGACAAGGATGGCTACGCCCTCTACTTCAGCCGCGCCAGCATTCCCTGGGATCGGGATCGCTTTGCCAACAGTCACGAGCAGATTGGTGACCACTACCAGCGCCATATCGGCATCTACGCCTATCGCGCCGGCTTTATCCAGCGTTACGTAGACTGGGCACCGAGCGTGCTGGAGCAGGTCGAGGCGCTGGAGCAACTGCGGGTGCTCTGGTACGGGGAGAAGATCCATGTCGCCCAGGCCCTTGAAGCGCCGCCGGTCGGGGTGGATACCCAGGCAGATCTGGAGAAGGTACGCGCATTTTTGGCCAAGTGATGGCCACTGCACGAAAGTCATGAAAAACGGTGTCGCAAGGCACCGTTTTTTGTTTTGAAAATTTATATAATTATTTGATTTTAAACGCTAAACATGGGTTTTCTCAAACTTTTGGCGCGCATGGTTTGCCAAAGCGACGAGTTTGGTTATGATGCAAGACGCCCTGTTAACCCTAACCGGGCGGCAAAAAACGAGATAAAAACGGGGTGTTTGGGTGATAAATGTATTCCTGGTCGATGATCATGAGCTGGTGCGTACAGGGATAAGACGCATTCTTGAAGATGTACGCGGGATCAAGGTGGTGGGCGAGGCACAGAGCGGCGAGACCGCAGTTACGTTCTGTCGCCAACACCATCCGGACGTGATCCTGATGGACATGAACATGCCGGGTATTGGTGGTCTGGAAGCGACCCGCAAAATTCTGCGGATCCGCCCCGATGTGCGCATCATAGTGCTGACCATTCATTCAGAAAATCCGTTCCCTACCAAGGTGATGCAGGCGGGCGCCGCTGGTTACCTGACCAAGGGAGCTGCCCCTGACGAGATGATCCAGGCGATCCGGCTGGTGCACTCCGGTCAGCGCTACATCTCCCCGGAGATTGCCCAGCAGATGGCCCTCAGCCAGTTTGCCTCCGCTGACGAGAACCCCTTCAAGTCCCTCTCCGAGCGCGAGCTGCAGATCATGATGATGATCACCAAGGGGCAGAAGGTGACCGATATCTCCGAGCAGCTCAACCTGAGCCCGAAGACGGTTAACAGCTACCGCTATCGTCTGTTCAGCAAGCTGGGGATCAACGGTGACGTGGAACTGACCCATCTGGCCATTCGCTATGGCATGCTGGATGCCGATACCCTGTAATCGGGTGGCGTGTGGTCATAAAGGCGGCGAGTGCCGCCTTTTTGCTTTTTGCCGGCCTGGCGCAGTATGCTCTGTGCCGTCTTCTGCTTTCATCCGTTGAGCCGAGTTGCCGATGAGCCTCTCTTTCGATCTTCCGTTTGCCGCGATCCCCCAGATCCAGCACCTCGATCCCCGTTGCCGGAGCCAGCATGACCTCGTCTGAACCTCTCTTCGACAGCAAGGCGTTTCTGAGCGCCGTCACCCATCAGAGCGGTGTCTACCGCATGTATGACAGTGGTGGCACCGTGATCTATGTCGGCAAGGCCAAGGATCTGAAAAAGCGGCTCGCCTCCTACTTTCGCACCAACGTCGATAGCATCAAGACCCGCACCCTGGTGCGCCAGATCGCCGATATCCAGGTCACTGTCACCCACACCGAGACCGAGGCGCTGATCCTCGAGCACAACCTGATCAAGCAGTATCAGCCCCGCTACAACGTGCTGCTGCGGGACGACAAATCCTACCCCTGGATCATCATCACCGCGCACCAGCATCCGCGCATCGGCGTCCATCGCGGTGCCCGCAAGATCAAGGGAGAGTACTTCGGCCCGTATCCCTCTGGCGGTGCGGTGCGCGAGAGTCTGCACCTGATGCAGAAGATCTTCCCGGTGCGCCAGTGCGAGGATGCGGTCTATGCCAACCGCACCCGTCCCTGTCTGCTCTATCAGCTCAAGCGCTGCGCCGGCCCTTGCGTAGCCGGGCTGGTGAGCGAGGCCGAATATGCCCAGCAGGTGGAACTGGCCAAGCTGTTTCTGGCGGGCAAGAACCAGCAGGTGATTGGTGAGCTGGTGGGCAAGATGGAGTCCGCCAGCGGCGATCTGCGCTTTGAAGAGGCGGCCCGCTATCGGGATCAGATCCTGGCGCTGCGCCGGGTCACTGAACAGCAGTCGGTGAGCGGCAACGTGCTGGACGAGCTCGACGTGGTGGGGGTCGCCTTCGAGCAAGGCGCAGCCTGTATCCACGTGCTCTTTATCCGTCAGGGCAAGGTGCTCGGCTCGCGCAGCTACTTCCCGAAAGTACCGGCCGACACCCAGCTTGACGAGGTGGTGCAATCCTTCTTGCTGCAGTTCTATCTGTCGGGGCAGGGTGGGCGACAGATCCCGAGCGAGGTGCTGCTCGATGTGGCCCTCGAGGACGAGAGCGTTATCGCCGAGACCCTGAGCCAGACCGCTGGCTACAAGGTGCGGGTGGTGAGCCGTACCCGCGCCGAACGGGCCCGCTTTATCAAGCTCGCCTCCATCAATGCCGAGACGGCGCTGCGATCGCGGCTTGCTCACAAGAGCACCATGACCGCTCGTTACGATCAGCTCGAAGAGCTGCTGGAGCTGGAGCGCCCCATCGCCCGCATGGAGTGTTTCGATATCTCCCACACCATGGGGGAGCGCACGGTGGCCTCTTGCGTGGTGTTCAACCGGGAGGGGCCGCTCTCATCGGAATATCGTCGTTTCAACATCGACGGCATCACCGGTGGTGATGACTACGCGGCGATGGAGCAGGCGCTGGAGCGCCGCTTTGGCAAACAGCAGGAGCCGGACAAGGTGCCGGACGTGCTGTTTATCGATGGCGGCCTCGGCCAGCTGCGTCGCGCCGAAGAGATCCTGGCCCGTCAGCTGGAGTTCCTCGGCGGCAAATACCCGCTGCTGGTGGGGATTGCCAAGGGGGTGACCCGCAAGGCGGGGTTGGAAACTCTCATCATGGGGGAGAGCCACGAAGAGCTGCATTTGCCAGCAGATATGCCCGCTTTGCACCTTATTCAGCATATTCGCGACGAATCTCACCGTTTTGCCATTACCGGTCACCGGGCGCGGCGTGCCAAGGCCCGTACCAGCAGCAGTCTGGAGGATATTCCGGGGGTGGGGCCGAAGCGGCGTCAGGCACTGCTCAAGTATCTGGGCGGCCTGCAGGAGGTGAAAAAGGCGAGCGTGGATGAACTGGCCAAGGTGCCCGGCATCAGCCAGGAGCTGGCCCAGACCATCCATGATGGATTGCACAGTGCCTGAGCAGGTTTTCAGCGGTGGCGGCAGCCATGCAAAATCGCTAACCCCTTGATGCACAAGAGCCGTGACGCGGGGGGGCCGTAAATGCCATAATGGCCCCGCATCTTGAGAAGATTGATGGATTAAAAAGACCAAGACGGGCGCCAGTGCGGTTGCATCGCAGATCGGCTTTGGCGCACTATGTTGCGACGTACAAGAAGTGGCTGAAAATAATGACAAACATACCTAACCTGTTGACGTTTTTCCGGATTTTGCTCATTCCCGTCTTCGTCATCCTGTTTTATCTGCCTTATCAATGGTCCTATCTGGCTGCGGCCATCATCTTTATCCTGGCCGCCGCCACCGACTGGTTTGATGGCTATCTGGCTCGCAAGCTCAATCAGTCCACCGCTTTTGGCGCATTTCTCGACCCGGTTGCCGACAAGATCATGGTCGCCGCTGCACTGGTGGTGATCGTCGAACACTACAACACTATCTGGGTCACCCTCCCTGCCATGACCATGATTGGCCGCGAGATCATCATCTCCGCCCTGCGTGAATGGATGGCGGAGCTTGGCAAACGCTCCTCGGTGGCGGTCAGCTGGATTGGCAAGTGGAAGACCATGATCCAGATGGTGTCGCTCACCGGTCTTATCTGGCAATACAACGTCTGGATGGTGTGGCTGGCCTATGTGCTGCTCTATGTCGCCACCGTGCTCACCTTCTGGTCGATGTTCCAGTACATGAAGGCTGCCTGGGGCGATCTGACTCACCACGCCAACCTGTGAGTCACCCGCGCCGCAAGGTGATGTTTCTGGTGATTTGAGGCCGGAAACGGCCAAAGGCGTTAAAATTGTTCAAAAAGGGCAAAAAATGCCCGAACGATCAGCTAATTAAATATTTCTGGTTGACTGGGCGAGGAACATCGCTAGAATGCGTCCTCGTAGTCAGGCAGTCAGCCAGACCAATGCGGGAATAGCTCAGTTGGTAGAGCACGACCTTGCCAAGGTCGGGGTCGCGAGTTCGAGTCTCGTTTCCCGCTCCAAATTCAGACAATAGAGAGCCAACTCTCTTTTGCATGGCGCGTTAGCAAAGCGGTTATGCAGCGGATTGCAAATCCGTTTAGTCCGGTTCGACTCCGGAACGTGCCTCCATATTGACAAGCCCGCCACGCGAGCTTGATACCGATTGCGGTGCCCGAGTGGTGAAATCGGTAGACACAAGGGATTTAAAATCCCTCGACGTTCGCGTCGTGCCGGTTCGATTCCGGCCTCGGGCACCATTAAAATCAATGACTTACAAAAGGCCGCTATAAATAGCGGTCTTTTTATTTTGCCAAAGTGGCGACAGCACATTGAAGGCTTATTGAGCTGGCCTCTCCTAGAGATTGCAAAATTCGCCGGCTAATGCAGTATTGGTTCGAGTCTGACCTCGGCACTATTTAGAATTTAATGACTTAAGGCCACCCAAGCGGGTGGCCTTAAGTTTTTTTGGCTTTCCAACATGGCGATGTGTCCACATCGTGTCCACAAACGCCCATCTGAACGATCTATTCTTCCGGCCAATCCTCTCTGTTTAGCTGGAACCCACTTCTCATTTCTTCCATAAAGTAGTTTTCAATGAGTCTTGAAGTAGAGCGCAAGAGGTCCAATATCTAGTATTGCCGTTCCTACCCACGGCAAACGATGAGTTAGGCGTCCCTCATATCAAGGAAAGTTGATATGTCGCGACGCAGAAAAGAAAGAACTAAAGACAAACAACCCACGAACCGTAAAGGCAAACATGAAGCAGAGCCTGCCAATGACGGACTCACTAAGAGCTTTTTGAAAGGCGCAGCTTTTCAATGTGGTCGTGAGCTCCTACGTCTGGTATGGAATTGTATCTTTGGTGCCTGAAGGTCAGAGATGTTGCTGTGACTCCCTGGCAGGATTCACGGTCGAGGAGGTTTTTAGCGCCTAGAAAAACTGATTGTTCGATTTCAACTGACTTCAAGAAGACAGCACAGTTTTCTTAAAAGGGAGGTTCATATGAGCCATTTTAATAATTTCGAGTTCAATTACCACTAACTCACGTTTACTAAGGGGGAACCGCCGATTCCTCCGGTGGGATCTTCATACTGAAGCAGCAGTGTGTTGTTTCTTGGGTAGATAATTGCTGACAGGAACGAAGGTGACAACTAAGTGAAACCGGTAGTTATTGAACGTGATAGCTGTAGAGCTCCATTTAACGCAGCCCTCATTGCAGAGGCCGTTAATAGGGCGGCAAAACTGGTGGGTCTCGATATAGGTCCCATGGTTTTTTCTATAGCGAGCCTGTAAATCCAATTGTGTAACCGCCCACGAATAAGTAACTTTTTCAAAAGGATACCTTCGTGGGTAAGCAAATGGACCAAAACACACTCAAAGGGAAGGTGCGAACAAGTGGATCGCACCTTCACCACGAACTCTTTGTCCGCATTTGAAATGCCCATCACTCCAAAAAACT
>NZ_MQSY01000080.1:0-69658 GCF_001921245.1 Aeromonas sp. YN13HZO-058
TTTTTGGAGTGATGGGCATTTCAAATGCGGACAAAGAGTTCGTGGTGAAGGTGCGATCCACTTGTTCGCACCTTCCTTAGCCGTAACTGCGCCTGCTGTTTCTCTTCATCAATAAAGCGCTGATAAACCATAAATTGGCGCTTGAACTGCTGGGCAAAAACCAGCTCACGGCGAGCCTTATTCCACTGGGCAAAATAGTCTAATAACGGCTCGGCGCTATAATTCGAGCGGGGGCGGTTGGAAAAGGGGATCACATCGAGCACAGACACGCCGCGTTTGGCCAAGGTGTCACGCACCAGTGCCACAATCTGCTCGATCTCCTCGGCCAGATGCTTGTCAGCACGGCTGATCACCACCAGCTTGGGAATGGCGCGATCCAGTGTGCCAAGGAAGGCAATATCTTCCTCGGTGATGGTGCCCTTATCCGCCGGTATCAACCAAACGATAAACTGGGCGCTATTGAGCTGGGCACGAGCCAGATTGGCATCGGTACGCTCACTACCCGCCTGGTCAGCCTTGCTATAACCCGGAGTATCAAGCAGAGCCAAATTGCCCCATGGCAGACCCGGATGAGCGACGACGACCGATTTGAGCAGGCTGCTGACCTGGCTACCATAGCGGGATTTCTCATCATGGGTCAGGGTACGAAACTGCTCATGGCTTAAAGAAACGACCCGATTGAACAGGTTGATGGCATGCACCTCGGTCTGCTCACTCTTGCTCTGCACTAAATAAGTGGGCAATGAAGTGGTCGGATCCACCTCGGTGACCAGACATTGACGATCACCGATCAGTGCATTGATAAGCGATGATTTGCCCGCACTAAAACTCCCGCCCAGTCCGACGACCACCTTGCTTGGCAAGGCCGGGTATTCGCAGAATTCACGAAAGCGGGCCATCTCCAGCCGCAGTGCTTGCAGCAGATCGGTAATGTTATCCGGGCTTCCCTTGCGGGCCAGCGCGGGCAACTCCTGCTCAATGATCTGCTCAAGGGCTTGTAACTGCTGCTCAAGCTGCTGATTACCCGTGCCAGCAGTAGATTCACAAGCCTGACTAAGCAGCGCATAGCGCTCACGCACCGCTTGCTCACTCAATTGGGTACACAGGTGATCAGCCACGGGCAAACTCCTTCAGTTTGGTCTGTAACACGACCAGTTCAGCCTGTTCACCTTGGTAACGTGTTTTGTTGTTGGCGTCAGTTTCTTGCTCGGCTGCCAACTGCTCGGTCAATTGTTGCAGCGACAGTTGCAGATGACTGATATTGCGATCTGCCTCGATCTTCACCTGCTCCATTACCTGCTCAATGCTCTTGCTTAGTGCTGCGGTAATTGGCACCTGAACCTGAGCAAGACAATCGGGGATCAAGGTCGTCAGCACGTATTGACGTGCCTCTTCCCTTTGCTCGCGCTTAGCCATCTCTTCGGCGGCATTGTCAAACAACGAGCCGAGAATGGACTTGAGGATCGGGGCAAATATCATCAAAGCGGGTATGCGTGTCAGTGCCGCCAGCGCAAGGGGCCACAGGCCACTCAGCACATCCTGGAACATGCCACTCCCCTTGCCCTCCCACTGGAAATCATGTGAAAAATTCAGTTCACCGAACGAGACCTCCGCAAGACGCTCCAGCTGGCTTAACTTGCCACTGATCAATGGCTTGAGTCGTTCTTCCATACCCGTCGCATACGCCATACGCAGAGAAGCCCCGACGATGCCATTGATATCCCCCTGATGGAGCAGGCTACTGGCAAGGCTTTCGAGTTGTGCTTTCAGTCGACTTGAAAACTGCTCACAAATAAAGCTGGCAATGGGCGTGACCTGTTCCTGCAGCTGCTGCTCAGTTAGGTGCAGATCCTGGCGTAGCTGATCCTGCTGTTGGCGTAACAGCGCCTGCTTGCTTTTGAGCTCTTCAATCGTGAGGTTCTCGCTGTTGAGCAATTGCTGTAGATGACGAACCAAGGTATCGATCAGCCGCGCTGCACGCATACCGACACGTTGATGAAAGAACAATTCGTTTAGCGGCAACAATTGCTGCAATGCGCGCGCCCATCCTTCCGTGGTATCACCACTCGATTTGGTTTTACGGCTTACCGTACTGATGGAGAGCAACGGTGTCCCACTGATGGCTTCAATCTCATCCTTCACCTGAGTCAGCACACTCGCTACATCCTCTGGCGTTTTTTTGTCACATTTGGTGAGCACCAGCATCATCGGCTTCTTGTTAATGGCCAACTCTTCAATAATCTTTTTCAGACTATCCTTGAGCCCTCCTTCATCGACACTCACAACGATGCAGTATGCAGAACTACGTTCCAGATAATTATCAATGGCCTCCGAGTGTTGCTCGATACCAGACTCCCAACCCGGCATGTCGACCAGTGTCATACCGTCCAGCCGAGCGAGTGCCGGAGATGGTGTTGCGACCTCAACCCAACTGTCACTTTCAACATTGCCAAAATCCTGAGCCTTCAGTGCAGCACGGTCCAGCGGCACAGCGTCCTTGGTGGGATGATGCAGAATAAGCAATTCATCATCAGCAAAGCGAAGCTCGGTTGGCAGACAGGTTTCGGGGTTGACTGCAACGGAGAGGAGGCTCTCATCGAGCAAGAAGTTGATCAGTGACGACTTGCCTGCACTGAATGAGCCGATAACGGGCAGGCGAACCGAAAACTGGTTTAGCTCCGCGCTTAATACGGCCGACTCATCAAGAGGAAACTTGTGTGCAGCCCAAATGACCTCGATACGGGGAAAACTTTCCTTGAGAAATACCTGTTCGTGGAGCATAGAATCCTCATGTTCTACAGATAGCTGCTTTTCACGCTTACTTATTGAAGAAACAACAATAAGCGCCTAGTGGAACCATCATACAGAGGATATCCGCCCCTTTTAAGGGTGTATAAATTCACATGTCACATTTTCAGGCAGAAGTCAGCGCAAACCAGACTGTCGCCCACCACCACTCAGCACTTACCGCCCAATAAACCATCACCTGCACGGCTCGCCCTTCGTTCTGCCTGCGCTATGGTTTACCATGCAGGCAATTGTGGTGCCTGGCACCGCCCACCCTGGCGCCAGGCGCCGTCATCGGATACTCATCTCGAGCAACATGAGCAAAACAGCACACGCCGGCAACGAGCCCACATTCTACTTCCACGATTACGAGCCATGTAATTAACGGTTTGTTTTAAAATGAAAAAGATCATCGCCTTAAAACTCTGTACTAGGTTTTGTACTAATTTTGATTGTGTGGTCTAACGACCAGTTATTCGGCCCATCTCTGCAACTGATTTCTACTGACTACTGTGCGCCCTCAATCAGACCTCTATTTCATAGGTCGGTAAATCCGGTGCCTCTCCTGCCAGCTCCCCTCCCCTGTAAAATGCCTTCTTACCGATGGCGACCCCGGTGCCCCGTACTGTGACCGTTCCACCCGCCAACGCGCTGAGAGTCGTGGTCGTGGAACCGACTGCGGTCACGGTACCAACCAGCAAGGGATCTGCACCGGGTACCAGCTCAAGGAATCGCTTAAACAGGTTCATACAAATCGCTCCACACTCAGTTGTTGGCGCACCGTCATGGCCCGGTTCTGCAACGCAGCAGAGACTCTGACGCCCCGGTTGTAACCTTTCCAACCGTCCACTGCGAGCAGCGCACCCGGCAGGATCAAGCCGGTATCAGCAGACAACGGCAGCTCGATTGTCTGGGTACGCTTGGGCATGGTCTTGGCCAGCCCCACCACACCTTGGGCACGGGCTGCCGTCACATCACACACCAATGGGTGGGTAATGGTCGGCGCTTGCTGTTCGCCAGCCGTCCCCTGGCGCACCACCCGCGCACTGATGCCCTGGTGGCCACCGCTCACCCAAATCCCGTTGGCGGCATGACCCGGCTGGAAGTCACTACCCAGGGTGGTAATGATGGCACGGGGGATCGCCACATCCGCCTGAGCAGTATCGAGCTGCCACGGCACAGTGGGATAACGTGGCTTGATGACCAGATGGCGGTTGCGCTGGTGTGGCAGCACAAAACCACCGGCCGCCTCGGCCAGATACTTGACCACCTCGATCGGGGTCTGGTTATCCAGGCTAAAGAACCCGGCAGGCACCAACCAGTCAGCCGCTTGCCAATCCAACGTCCAACCCACCGGCAATACGGCGGCTGCCAGCTGGGCCATGGTCGCGGCAGCACGCTCACTCACCGCCTGCGCCAATACATGGGTCGGCGACAAGTAAGCGGTGCGAGAGCGTCCCGTCAGCGTTGCCGACTCGCGGCCAAAGCTCTGGCTCGATTGCCAGCCATCGCAAACGCAGTCCCATTGCTGACCGTTGATATGGATGCTGACCTCTTCCTCATCGGTCAACGCAGCCGCCGCGATACGGGGGATCTGGGCACTGAACTGCCACGCCCAGGAGTCGGTGTCGAGTTCGATACTCACCGCCGTGGCAGGGATATCGAGCCCATCGCGTACCCGCACGACCTTTGCTGTATTGCTCACCAGATAAACCCTCCGGGTTGGAATGACGATTGCCGCATCACTGCCCTGCCAGACGAACTCCAGCTCTGCCGTGTCGCGCTTGCGCCCGAACTCCAGGCGCAGGGTGCGCTTGTCGGGGCGGATGGGTGGCTTGGGTGGTTCTGGCGGTGGCGTCTTGCCCCAGGTTGGCAAGGTGGCCTCATCCCAGCCATCACGCCAGCCATCTATCAGCGGCTGGCCGTGGTGCCAGGCTTGAGCGGCCACCCCTTTACCGATGGGGATGCCCTCTTGCCACTGGTCAGCCTGCCAAACCTGGTCAAAGCGCGGCGGGTTGGTGAACCCGACCAGGCGCCAGCTACTGACCGGCGCCGCCTCGACCCACAGGGACTGATTGGCCACATGGCCAGCGGCCAGGCTGTCATAGCCCTGGCGGTTCTGCTGGCTGACCGGTAGTCCCTCTGCAAAGCGCTGCTGATTGGCCATGAACGTCTGGGGCATCTGCTCGCCCAGCTCGGCCACCTGCTGCTGATGAGCCGCCGCCTGTTGCCACAGGGAGCCGCTGGTTGCCCGCTCGGTACCGGCCTTCTGCCATTCGCTACTGAGGTGCTGGGAATGGCCATCTGCCCGATCCCAAACATCCCCCATGGCATTGGCAGGGCCCCGGAATACGTTCTGGTCATACTCCCCGGCGATCACCGGCACCGGGGCGCGGGATGTGCTGGCCATGGTGCATTCAATGACGAACTCACCGACCAGCTGACCCCGGCTATGGGTGTGGCTGGCAAGCACCGCATCAAGCACCACTGAGCCGCCCAGCATCGCGCTGGAGCGATTCGGGGCGCCAGCCAATACCGATGCCAGCACCAGCTCAGGTGATGCGCTCAGGCGCGGTGGCATGGTGGTACCGTTAAGGATACCGACCAGCCGCACCACCTCAGACTGATTCAGCTCCAGCTGGCCGGTGCTGTTCCTGGCCTTGCGTAGTTCTAAGCTCGCATCCTTTCTGGCCATGGGGCCCCCGGTTACGGTTCAGTGATGGTGGCGGTATTGATGCGGATCAGCGCACCGACAAAAAACTCCGCTGCGGGCAGCTCCAGATCGGCGCCACTGCCTGGCACCCCCACATCGAGATCCGCCACAAAGGCCCCATCCCGGTTAACAATGCGCCCCCAGGTGGGGGCGCCGCTGGCGGTGGCCATCTGCTCAGCCAGAGGTTTCAGGGTCAGCACCCCAGCGCTGATCGTCTTGGCACAAGGGTGGCTGAACGTCAGCACCACCAGAGCCAGCTGGTCAGTAGGGGGTGCCCCTGGCGCCGGTTTGGTGCCGGTGTAGATGGTCAGCTTGGCGCTGGCCCCGGTACCCGTATCAATGGCCGTGGCCAACAGCTGGACGCGACTGGTGCGCAGCCCTTCGGCATAGGAGATCATGGTTATTTCCTCTTGAGCGGGGCAAGCATGGGGAACGGCGCAGGTGCCACCCCCTCGCCTGGCTGGTAGGGTTTCGGCGCCTGATAGTCGGCGGCCACAGCGTTGTAATCGGCTGGGCCAAAGGCTGGGTCGTCCTGGGCAACCAGCATATAACGGCGATTCAGCCACAGCAGATCGAACCGATAGACCCCATCCGCTGCGCGGCTGTAGGTCTCGCCAACCAGATCGCCATCCTGGGTGAAGCAGAGCACCCGGCGCCGCACCCCCATCCCGCTGATGGTCACTGTGCTCTCGATATAGCCCTGCTCCACGTTGCGTACCCCATCGCGGATCCAGAAGTAATCCCGCCCCTTGCAGATCACTCGCTGGCTCATCTGCTGGATACTCAACGGGCCAGGATAAAACGGCGGTTTCCCTTGCCACGCCATATCTTGCGGCAGGTACTGGGCGCGGGTCTCCTGGTTGGCCACGGTAATGGTCATCGGGGTGGTGAACAGCACATAGGTAAACTCGACCTGTAGTGGTACGGATTCAATCCCTATTTTTGCCAATGTGGCACCCGGTTGAAGTTCTATCCATATCTTGGTTTTGGGTGGGGCAATGAATTTCGTTGACCTGACAAATACCTTGGTCTGGTAGTACCCAAACACCTGGCCGTTGATGGCTGCTAATCCGAGATATGGCGCATCAGCAGGCCCTTGAGTAGTCACCCCGCCGACCGTCAGCACTGCCATACCGTTGATATAGGCCAGCTTGGCGGCCACGGCACCGGCTGCATCAAATAACACTCCAGTCTGACCAGGCAATATGCTTCTGGCCAAGGCATAGGATGGAGCAGTGCCAGAGGCAACCAGCCCAACCCCCGGTTGATGAGTAATAGCCGCACCGGCAGGCAAGACAAAATCCGGCTTCAAAGCGGTGTGCTGCTCTGCTGTCAGCGCTGCAAAATCGCCATTAAATTGAGTCGGGCCTTTCTGAATAATCACCCGCACAAAAGCAGAGGCATTCCCGGTATACGTTGACTGGGCTCGGAGATTACTAAACCGCATTGCTGCAAATTTTTGCGGTTGGCAGGCAAAGCTAAACGATTGGTTGCGGTTGCTATCTGGGTCAGAGGTAAAGACTAAAGCGCTATCGGTAAAGCTCAAGGCGCCAAAGGTAATCGGGTATGATCCTGCTTGGGGTGCCTTGGTCAGGCTGGCCAGGTTCGGGCCATACCAAAGGCCATGACGATAGTTTCCATCAGTACGGGTGCGAATTGCTGCCAGTACCAGCCCAGCATCATCCAGCAACTCCAAATCCATATCTGAAAAATCTGGAGTCCAGCTTGCGTTGAGTATTTCCAACCTGAAAACGTAGTTTCTTGGCGCAAGGGTGATCGTCTTGGTAGGGAGTACCCCCGTATCCCCCCCAGCACCAGAGCCGTAGATAAATCTGAAAATACCTAGATCTGCTGTGTCGCCAAAATTGGCAGCCCAATCAGGCCCATCCGTACTTTCAACGTTGTAAAAAGGTATATTTCCAGAGCCAGATTGGGATTGAACAACGACTAAAAACCCCCGGCTCGGCAAGAAGGTTGCCATGACTTACCTCCATGGGCCGGTCAGGTCAAAACCCATTAAGGTGACTTGACCCCAGGTGTAATTGTTTTCTTCAAACCCGACCCGAATAAACCGCAACAGTTTTCCAGGTATCGCGGGCAGGTCTTTAAAGTTCTTTCGATCCCAAGCTGCAACCGTGGCGAACGGGCACACCAACCCAGGCAAATAACCACGCAGGTGGTTACCAGTCTCCATTACGATGGTGGGATCCTGGGTCACATAAAAACCGTTGTCCGGGCCGTTTGGAATATTCAAGCCGTTGCCGAATCGACCAAACAGCCCTTTGATAAACCAGTTGGTGGCGCCAAAGAGCTGATGGTATGGGCGAGCAATAACCCGATAGTTTGCATTGTCAAAATACGGATACTGGTTGCCCCACAATGTATTCCCGCCTGAACTGCCAGCCCAGTTCCGGCCTGCTTCATCAGGGTTGGTGGTTGGGTAGTGATTGAGAACGGCGTGATAGCGGTCACCTGGTCGAATAGAGCGGATATAGCCAAAGCTATACATAAACTGCCAGTTACCTGCCGCATAAGCTGGCATGAAGTAAAACAGCTGGCTATCGCCCACCAAATCCCAACGCTTATTTGAATTTCGTCCGGTGCAGGGCCAACGGTGCTCAAAAATAGTGGTATATGTGTTGATGTCCACCACATCCTCAACCATCGCCACCTTGGCCAAACACCCCTGATAGGATGCTCCAATCCAACCACTGAACGCGGTATTGTCGATGCGCAGCGAGACATTACCCGACTCGTTTATATTGGTCGGGCGCACGATGATCACCTTACCGTCACCGCTCTCATGGGTAATCGTCCAGCCCAGTGGGGCCACCTTCATGGTCATGGCCGCGCCAGAACCCGCTGAGCCAGGGTTGCCGCCGTCAATCTCAAACCACACCTGGGTACTACTGACCTGCATCACCCGATGCTCGCCGTTGTAGGCGGCAGGGGATACCCCATCGACCTGGATAACTGAATCTTGCAGATAGGTATGACCACCGGTAAAGGTCGCCACCGCCCACCCCTTGGCAGTATCGAAAGCCAGCGTGTTGATGGTCAGGGTGCCAAAGCCGGTGACCAGTACCGACTTGAGTAAAGCAACCAAGGTTCCAGCCGTTGTATCCCCCAGACTCGGGGCGCCTTGCATTTCGCTTGCAAACCATTTGACCTTGTATTCAGCCATGATCAGATCTCCATGGTGGGGCGCTCTTTGTGCCAGCGCCCCACTGCAAAAAAGTAGCGGGGCATTTTGCCCCGCCTGTTTTGTTAACGGTTGACGTTGCCCCTGAGCTGGGCCTCGAAACGGTCGGTATCCACCGCTGCCACCGACTGCAAGATGGTGCGGATAAACCAGATCGGGTAATTGGCGGCGTAGGTGTTGAACCGCAGCACGTTGCCCGCAGCCCACCCTGCTCCCCAGCCACGCCGGTCAAGCCTGAAATAGGGCTGGCCGTTGTTGGGGTTGATGGGGGCAAAGTCGGTATTCACATCCCCCACCGCAATCTGGCCCACATGTTCCCCCACCAGAATAAACGTGGTGGTGGTCTGGAAGATGATGGCCCAGCGCTCTTGCAGGGTCGCCCGGTTGGTCACCACGATAGGAAAATCCGTATCGTTGTATTCCGCCGTGCAGGGGTCGCCAATCAGAAAATCAGACCAGTTATTTGTCCAGGTGCGTTGGTCAAACAACTTGCCATAGCGGGCCCACAGGTCACCGATGATCAGGGCGCTGGATACCTGGGTATCCGCCGCCTCATAGTTGTGACTGAGGGGCCGTGCCAGGGTGATGCGGCCCGAGATCTCCACATCGGTGGCCAGGCTCATATCCTCGACCCGGTGAACCACGGTCAGCGGCTCCACATAGCCGGTCAGGTTCAGCGGGCTGGCCAAGGTCACCATCCCACTGTTCATGTTGACGCTGTAGAGCTGCGGTGAAAGCTCCTTGCCGTTCTTATCCTCCACCCGGCAATAGGCCAACCGTTCGCGCCCGGTGTTGAGCTGCTGCCCTGCCTGTACTCCCATGGGGAAGGCGCTGCGCTTGGTGGAATGCACCACCACGATGTAACCCTTGCGAATGAAGGGCACCCGGCCATCGGACGGCAGGCGCACCGGATCCAGCTTGATCAGATCCGCATCGAGCGGCAGATAGCTATAGACCACCGCATTAAACCGAATGGTGTCAGCCACTACCGACAACGGGCGCCAGATCTTGCCATCGACCACCATATCGGGGTCGTACCAAGGTTTAGCCTCGTTGCCCGCTGCCGTCACCAGACGGCCAAAGCGCACCGATACCACCCCGGTCTGATAGTCCACCTTGCCGGTTACATCCTGGCTGGTGATGGTGCCATCGCCGTTGGCGGTCACCTCGAACCGGCGACCATCTGCGGTGTTGCCGCTCAGGTAGAGGCTGGATGGCGCAATGGGTGCCCCCGGCGTCCTGAATGTCACCTCATCCACCGTCTGGGCTACCAGGCTGGTGACCAGCGAACTCAGGGCAGGTACTGGCGCCGCGCCGGGGTTCCAGACCGTGACGGTCGCCTTGCCGGTGGCATAATCCAGCGTCCCGGCCTGCTCACCGGCCCCGGTGGCTGGGTCGATATTGCGATAGAGGATCCCTTGCCTGTCCACATAGTTCGACCCGCCCAGCGCAAAGCGCACTGAGTTGGCCAGGATCGCCTCGCCGTTGCGCGGGGTGATATCCAACACCAGCGGGGTGGCCGTCACGGTGTCCTGGCCAGCGCTGCTGGCGTTGTTGCTGCGGTACTCCACCTCAACCCAACCACTGTCGTCCACCGGGAACAGGTACGCCGCCTGCACATAGTAGATTTCCACCAACGTCCAGCGCTGGCGGGCAATGGTGTTGCCATGGCCATCGCCATAGGTGCCGATGGTGCGCCACTCATAGCGGGTTTTCGGAATACCGCCCTGACCATCCGGCTTGATAGTGATCTTGCCGGTGCTGTAGTTGACGGTGCCCCGCTCTACCCCTGCCGCATCCAGCAGCTTGCCCGCGCCGTTGTCGCGCACACTGATGATCGGGTCATGGTGGGCGATCACCAGCTCGGTGTCGTCCTTCACCTCCTCATAAAGGGCATTCCAGCGAACCGACACCATCCTGGGGGTCAGGTTCTGCTTGGTAAGCTGCATGGTGATCGTCCCGTCCGGGTTGCGGGCAGGGTAGTCAAAGCGTTGGGTATCCGGGTCGCCGTACTGGTAAACAACCTGGTACTCCTGCCCACCATTCGGCAGGGTTGCCACCCGCAGGGCCAGATCGCCGGTCACATAATTGATGGTACCGGTGGCATCGCCGGTCAGCTGGCCCGCCCCGTTGTCGATGGCGGTTTTGGTCGTGCCACCGGCTTGCCAGGTCAGGGTCAGGCTGTTTGGGGTGATCCCCTCATGGGCCAGCTTATGGGTCAGCTGCACCGGATCCAGCACCATGCTGGCACGGTTGAGGTAAGAGACCTTGGTACCCCAGCTGAACATGATCGCGCTGTTCACATCCGGCAGCGCCCCCAGGGTCAGCACCACAGAGCCGGTGGTGAAGTTGAGCAGGCCAGAGCCATAGGATTTGTCCTGGCCAAACAGCTCCCCGCGCCCGTTGTCTTTCAGGTCGTACCATTTGCCCTGGGCCAGATAGCTGACGGTCAGCGAACCGGGGCAAGGGGTGGGCAGCAGGGTCGCGGTGTAGGCATAACCCCGGTTGTTGGCGGCGATCTGGATCTGGGCCGTGTCAGCGATGCGCGATGGCATCACAGCCGGGCGAAAGCTCACGGTTTTGCTGGCCGCGCCATAGTTCGGGCACTGGCTGTTGAAGGTCAGCAGGCCGCGCCCGTAGTCGATAGCCCCCACCACGGTACCGACCAGGAACAGCTCGCCGCCCTTGTCGGTGATCACTGCCGCACCGATGGCGACCGATACGCTGCCCGGCATGGCACCAATCCCCAGGAACAGCCCCTGACTGGGGCTGACCGGTGAGGTGGTAGTGAAGGTGTGGGGACTGCCCACCCCGGATTCCAGCAGGGCGCCAAGCTCACCGGCAGCGGTCAGATCGACCACCGGGGTTTCACTGCGGGCACTGGGTACCAGCTGGGTGAAAATGGTCTTGGCCTGCACCCGCATTGCCCCCAGCGCCGCATCCGCGACCAGCTTGGTGGTCGAAAAGTAGTTGGCTGCATCGGCCACCACGGTTTCCCGCAGGGTGGTCTTGGTGGTTGCCTGGTCATAGGGGCTGGGTTGCTCGCCTTCAAAGGTGTGACGCAGCGGGTCAGTGATCACGCAAGTGACCACGTTGCGGGTGAACTCACCCTGGTAGCCAGCCACCCCGAACTTGCGCTGCTCGGCTGTTACCCGGTCAACCCGCACATACTGCTCAACCTCGTTCCCCTTCCCTTCGTTGCCGACCAGCACCAGCACCTCCCCGATCTCCGGCAACCGCAACTCAATCCGTTGCAGGATGCGGATCGCCCGCTGCCCTTCCAGCTGGGTATCGTAGAGCACCCCCTGCCACTTCGGGCCTCGGGCCTGATAGCGCTCCAGGGTGTTGCGGGCGTTGTCGCGGGTGTCGTTGTGGTCTTTGGTGGTCATCAGCGTCAGGTTGACGCTGGGATCACTGGGCGGCAGCAGCACCATGGCATTGGCGCCATAGTAGGTGTCGGTGTCGTCCGTCTGCACCGCCAGAAACGCCTTGCGCATATTCACGGTGCCATAGGCCCGATCCATATCGCTGACATCAGGGAACAGGCTGTTATGGTTGCCGCTGATGATCTCGCGACCAGTGATGCGACCACCGCCATCATCGGTATCAACCAGGCGCTGGCTGGCCAACAGCACGATATCGCCAGAGAGAATGGTCATGGGGTTACCTCGATAAGGCGAAGGGTGATTTCATAAGGGGTGTACTCGTCAGGATCAGCAATCCGATACAGTTGCTTGGCCTCGAACCCGCCACCACTCTCCCGGCGCCACAATACCGTGAAGTGCCGTCCATTTAACTCGAGTGGCATCTTTGCCGATGGCGCTGATGCTAAAGCGTGAAGTGCAACAACAGTCGAGCGCATCACCCAAGCCTCGCCATCAGATCGCAATGTGATCGGCCGCCCTTCCGATTGAGCGGCTTCTTCTACAATGATCGCGCCAGACAAAGTTGGCGTGATCACTTGCCCGATAGGTTCCCACTCGAACTCATCACTCCAATCCAGGTCATCAGGCAACTCAATGTCGGCCAATTTGATCATCAGCTTCTCAGTCCTTGCTGCTTCAACAGGCGCAACAGAGCATCCAGATTTTCTTCATCAGACTGGACTTCTGCATTGCCATTGGGGGTATTAAGGTGAATGGTGACTGTCTTGCCGCTTACGGGCCGTCGTTGGTCATTTTGCGTTTGGGCTTTAGGGGGAGAGGCGGTGGCCTTTTGGGAGGTGGTCTGAGTTTTATCTACTTCCTTCATCTGCGCCTTGTTCAGCTCTTTCTGGAGCTGTATCCGCAAAGCCTCCATCTCCTTTTGGAACTTTTCGCCGTAATACTTGCTCCACTCGCTATAGGCCGGAATATCTTTGACCTTTTGGCTGTAACGGGCGAGCTCATCCTCGACACCAGCCAAGGTATTGGCAAGAGCATCGGCATTACCGCGCAGTTGGTTGATATCTACCGTCTTGTAGAAGAAAGTGCCGGCATTGACGGTGCGGGTTACCTCTCCACGGCCAGATGAAGAGTTCATAGCGTTGACACTCGCCATGGTGTCTTCAAC
Source organism: Aeromonas sp. YN13HZO-058 (assembly GCF_001921245.1). Classification (NCBI taxonomy): domain Bacteria; kingdom Pseudomonadati; phylum Pseudomonadota; class Gammaproteobacteria; order Aeromonadales; family Aeromonadaceae; genus Aeromonas; species Aeromonas sp. YN13HZO-058. The sequence continues at coordinate 13,254 of NZ_MQSY01000080.1, forward strand.
GTCACTCTTGGTTTTCTGCGCCTCTTGCTGCACCCCCTTCAGACTTTCCTTCATGGTGTCAGCTGCCGCTTTGGACTTGTCGGCGGCGGTATTAAAACCGTCACCAATCTCGGCCGCTTTACGGCGGGTATCCCTGATCTTCTCATCGAGGAAACCAAGTCCACGAGCTTGCTCCTGAGATGACAGCTTCCCGGCTTGCCCCAACTGCGCCCAGATTTTCCGCAACTCTTCCAGCTCTTGCGCGGTATCTGCCTTATTCACCGCTGCTTTCATCGACGCGGCAATTTCTACCGAGGTGGCGGATGCATCTGTGGCGATAGCGCGGAAGGTGTCAATAGTGGCCCGACCTACCGCATCAATCCCGGTTTGCAGCTCTTGATAGTCCAGCCCGAGACGACGCAGCTTTTCAGCAAGAACTGATTCGGTTACCTGAGCCGTGCTGATCACACCACCTTTCATGGTTTCGAAAGCAGCCATAGACTGAACTTTCAGCACCTCGAGATCCTGCAGACTCATATCCTGCAGGCTTTTGCGAAGTCCTGTGTCGATCTCGGTCTGTGTGACCTTGCCCTGGTCACGCAGAGAGTCGAGAGCCAAGGTGATATTCTGCAAAGAGGTGGAGTCCCCCATTTGCAGCCCCTTGAACATCTCGTTGATGCCGGTGGCGGTCTCCTTGCCTTTTGCCTTGAGCATGTCGAAATCAGCAACCAGCTTCGCCACTGCTGGGCGGGTTTTGGCATCAATAGCTTGCCCAGCCATATCCGCCCCAGCCGCAAGGTCAATAAACCCTTGGCGCATGCTCGCCAGTGCTGCATCGGCCTGATACTGCATAGCCTCGGCCTTGAGGCCTGATGCCTCGAGAGCCTTCTGCACCTGCAGTTGACCAGTCAGGTATTCACGGTGTCCCTGCAGCCGTTGCTCATAGGCGGCTCGTTCTGTTGCCGAGAGGTTTGCAACCTCCTGGGCAGTGAGGACCTGAACGTTTTTGAACTCGTCAAACTGTGCCATGGTGGTCATCCCTTGGCGCTGCAGTTGGTTAATGAAGGCTCTGGACTGTTCAGCAACCCGCTGCTCAATCTCTCCCGCCTCCCCCATCTTTGCAGCCCAAACACCGGCATCCTCTGCCAGCTTGACTAGACCCCGACCACCTTCATAAACCAGCACTGAAAGCCCCGCCAACAAGGCTCCGTTACCCATGGTCAAGGCGCTGAGTACACCATTGAGCTTGACCGCTTTCTTGCTGGTAACGTCCATCTCTTTGCCAGCTTCTACTGTCGGCATGACCACACCGGTCTTCATGGCCTGCCCCATACCGAGTAGCTGAGCACTCCACTGGATGACCTTCATGGTGCCCCAAGCTTTAACGAGGATCCCCACCCCGGCACTGAGGTCAATGATGGTTTCAGTGATGCCGCGAATGGCCACTGCTCCCGTTTTCATCCCGTCAGAAACACTTCTGGCCCAGTCAGCCAAACTTCCATCATCTGCAGCCGCTCGGATCTGTGCGGTGACATCTGCAAGTTCTGACTTGATGAAAGCGAAGATGCCCGCATCAGCAATTGCGAGCTCGACTTTATTCAGCTGCTCCTGAAAATTCGACCAGATCCCGCTGAAGGTCTGCGCCATTTCCTCTGACGCCCCGGCAGCATCGTCTCCCATCGCCTTGATCAGCAGGTAGATTTCATTCCTGCCAAGCTTCCCAGCCGAAGCCATCGCGATGATCTCGTCCGTTGTCTTGCCCATCGCTTTTGCCAGCAACTGGGCCGCTGCAACTGATCGTTCGTTGAGCTGGTTCATCTCTTCGGCTTGCAGCTTGCCCTTAACATAGGCTTGCCCAAGCGCGACGATGACCCCTTCGAGATCCTGGTAAGAGCCCGCTGTTTTGGCGGTATAGTCGGCTGCGGCCTGCAGTACCCCGTTGTAAGGATCGAGGCCATAGTTTTTCGCCTTGATAAAGGCGGTAGTGATCTCGTTGAGTTGAAATGGCGTCTTTTCGTTGAACTCACGCAGCCAGGCCAGCGCTTTCTCGCCGCCTGCAGCACTACCCTCCACGCTCTTGAGTGATACACCAAGGCGCTCAATCTCGTCCGCAGTTCTGACCATGCCTGTGGTTCTGGCAACCAGCTGGTCAAAGGTCAAATATGCAGCGGCAACCCCACCGATCTTGGTGGCCAGTGCTGACCACCCTTGCTCACCATCCTCAACGGCGCTATGCAGGCTTTCGGTATTATGCTCTGCCTGCTTGGCCTTCTGGCTGTATTCTGTCAAGCCACTGGCATTGGCTCGTAGGGCGCCAGCCTGTCCGGTCAGCTGGTTTTTCAGATAGGTGATCTGATTGGCTGCCTGCTGGCTGGCGGCATCTACCCGTTTCTGCTCACTGGCCAGCTTGCGAGTATCGATACCAGCATCGGTAAGCGAACGGCGCAGCTCGTTAAGAGTCACGTTCTGGCGCTGATACTGAGTATCCAGAGATTGCACTTCACGGCGGGCCGAACTGAACTCACGAGTCTGCTGGCGCAGCGCCTTCTCGCTGGATTCCAACCCACGCTTGAGCTCATTGGTTTGACCTGAGCTCTCTTTGTACTGATCACCAAGCAAGCGTACCTGCTCACGGGCATCCTTAAGTGCCTGGCGCTGCTCCTTGGTGACAATGGTGGCTTCGCTGTTTGCTTGGCGCAGCAGATCAACCTTTGCCTTGGCTTCAGCATGCGCAGCGGCCAGCCGTTCGGTCTCCTGCCGGCTGACGCTATAAGCCATATTGGATGAGGTCAGCTCTTGCTTGGCATCAGCCAACGCCTTACCCATGCCAGTGGCGCGGGTACGGGCTTGTTCCAGCCCATCCCCCAAATCAGCGGTACTGCGCTTGAGGTTGGTAAACTGGGTCAGGGTGGCACCCTGTTCACCAAGCCGCAGCAGCTCATCGCCAAGGCCACTTACCTGCTCACTGCTGGATTCGGTCTCACCGCCAAGGGTGTCCACTTCGGCAATGAGTTTGCTGATCTCGGCCAGCCCTTCAACAGCAGCGCGGATCCGCAACTGGATATCGGTGTCATTGCTGGCCATAGGGAATCCTCAAAAATGAAAAAACCCGCCGAGGCGGGTTAATGTAAATAGACACAACAATTAAATACACTTATACGGAACACCTTATTTTCTTGACACCCTGTATTCCTTGATTTCTATATCTTCATCACCGGACACTATTTTTATAGAACGACTCAAAGGATCCCACATGAAATTCTTACCACCATAGAACCCTAAATATCGGTCTTTCTCCATAACACTAAATTTAACGCTACCCATTTTTTCAGATGAGTAGTCAACGTAATTGAACTTTTTTCCATTAATAATATTGACAGATTTCGTAAAACCAATAGTGAAGCATGCAAATGCTAATGTAACAAGCGTAATAATTGTCAATCCTATTGCATACTTCCTAGCGTTTAATTCATCTGCAAATCCCTTAACCACCATATACAAGTAGGTTAGCACTGCTGAAAATAGAACAGTACCCCATAAAACCAGAATGATATAACTATCATATTTTATTACTAGTTCAGGCCGTTCATTTATAAAAACGAAGGGGCCACAGAAAGACAACATAAAAAACAAGTATATTATCTTAATGTGTTTTGTTAGATAAACTGTTAATTTACTGTGTTGCACTGGTACAACTTCATCTGAAAAGCGATTAACAAACAGATGAGTAATTACTTGTGATGATGCAATTCCGAATGAAAACATAATACTTGGCACTGATGATTTTGCTATATCTACCACGCCCATATAGTCAAATATATTTATTGGGAACAAAGCCCAATAACCAAACACATAAGCGGCACCAGCAATAAATAGATATATCGTTACTGAATAAATTAATAATGGAAAATGTTCAATGTTCTTGACTTCATAGTTCTTGCTCACAATATCACCACTCAGTGTTATTAATGAGCTGACTATATATTAAATGAGCGGCTGAGTCCCTCAGTGAATGGGACTCAGCAATCAACAACCTTTTCAGTTAAGGATTTCCATCCGATACGGCTCGGATTTGCCGGGCTGGGTCACCAGCGAGCCTTCCAGCTCCCCTTCCATAAACTCGCCACTCATCAAAGCCAATGCGCCCTGGGCTGCCAGCATGGCTTGGTCGATGGTGACGCGCACGCGCTGCCCAGGGTTTGCCAAGTTCTCACCGTCGATCAGGAAGTAGCGAGGCTTCAGTGTTTCTGTGGTGCCGGTGTAGGTGGTGCCGGTCACCGCTGCTTTGGTGTAACCGATCTTGCAGGCTGCAGCCGCTTGGTCGCTGATCGCCATCACCATGTTGCCGTTGACCCTGTAGTCGGTATCCAGTACCAGCGCCGTGCCGCCAGCACTCAGCTTGACGGTGATCGAGCCAGGTTTGATGTAGGCGTTCGCCAGCTCAACCCACCCCTCTTTGCTGAGCGTGACCAGCTCGTCCGACACTGGAGCCTCGGACTGGGTGAAGGCCACCTGTTTGCCGGCGATGGCATCGGCCAGCAGCTGTTTGGTCATGGAGTCCCATTTCAGGGAGAGCTTGGCCGGGTCCTTCGGAAGTTGAACCGAGTCCAGCGCCTGGCCGAAGGTGCTGCGCTTCTTGGAGATGCGCGACTTTTCCTCGGTGGTCGGCGGGGTGACGGTGATCTCGTTGACGTTGATGGGGCCAATCAGGGGCCCTTTCACGCCGTTGTTGATTTCGGCGATGTAGACATCACCAGCCAACAGCAGGCCTTTGTCGGTAAATGACATGCTTGGATGCTCCTATGGTATCCAGGATTGTTGCCAACCTAGAGGCTGGCGGTATAGGTGAGAGTGAATAGGATCGAGGTCAACAGGGTGTCGCTGCCAATCTCCTCTGGCTCGAGAATGATGTTGCCAACCGATATGGAGATCAGTGACGTGCCAACAAGCGGAACCCCAGCGGTCGATGGCACCAATGCCGCCAGTACCTCCGATAACAGTTGGTCACGCCCGGCACGGCCGGCGCTCGCGGGTTGGTAGAGGTCCACCTGAATATTGCGGGTACGTTTCCATTCACGCCCCCTCCGTTCAGGTTTGCCTTCGCTCAGTTCCCGAAAGTGCGCCAGTGGTAATGGGGTGTACTGGTCAATTTGCGGATCGCTGTCACACACTTGCCCATCACCAGCCAAGGAGCTCACAGCCCCCAGTTTGGCCAGTAGCTGATCGATGATGACGGTGGCTTCTGTCATGTCATCTTCCTGTTAAAAGTGTTGGTGAGCTTGGCTTGCAATTCGGCCAGATACTGCTCGGTGATGATGTCATTCCACCAGCCGCGCAGCCCGACCCCACCAGCCATGACCAACCGTTGTTTGCCCGCTTTGCTGTATCGGATCATTGGTCGGCGCTTCTTGCCGTAGGGGTTGATGAAACCGTAGACCTGCACCCGCTTGCCGCCACGCAGCACCCAGACGCTGGCTCGGGTTCCGGTTCCATCTGTTCGAATTGAGGAGAATTTGACGCGACTGAACGGTACCTTTTTCAAGTCAAGGCTCAGCGTCGCCACGTCATGGGTTGCCGTTGCCTTGTCGAACTTGATCCGGGCCCTGACCGAGGCAGTATTGAAACCATCTGCCGCGATCCGGTTTACCATGTCATTGCGTGTATCGCGGGCGACTTCATTGATCACTGCCACCAACTGCTTGCGGATCTTGGCGGGGAGCGCCTCAAAGGCCTCTTTGCTCTCGCTCAGGCCAGTGACGTTGATAGCTTTGGCCCTGCGCTTACGACTCAGCCCCCCCGGCATCAGACCACCATCACTCGCAGCGTGGTGCCGTTGTCGCTGCCATCGACCACCCCCTCGATGCGGTAGCTGCGTCCGCGCAGGGTGATCTGGTCACCTTGGCGTGCAAACGGCCAGACCAGCTCAGGCAATATCAGGTCTATCTGGCGGCGCGGTTCGCTACGCGCCCCCACCATCAGGTTTTCAGCCGCCATAAAGACGGTTACCGGATAGGCCACCCCATGTTTCGGGGTGTAGGTGGCCGGTTCGCCTGAAAGTTTGCGGGCCGAGATCTGCAGGGCCCCGGGTTCGCTGGCGATATCTTCAATCAGATACCAACAGGCTCTCCCCTTAAGCAGCTGACCTGGCAGCAGGTCATGACGGTAACGTACCGTGATCATGGTCGATCCAGTCGCGTAAATGCTGGCTTGCGCCTCACGGCCTGCGGCCTTTGGGTCAATAACCTTTGCCCATACTTTCCCCAGTGGTGGCCATACGGGGGGCGATCCTGTCGCTGCGCCAAAGCGCATCAATCTGGTGCTCAGTTCGCCACTTTTAACCATGCTTCCCCCTAACCAACCACGATTTCACGATAGGGATGGATCAATGACTCGTAGGCCAACGGCAGGGTGGTGGCGATGGTCCCTGTCACCACCGCCTCGCGATTGGTATACCAGTGTCCAATCAGCAGCAATGCCGCCAGCTTCAGCGCCGGAGTGAGGGCCTGCCCCTCTTCCCCTTCAGCCACCAACGGCTTGTTGATATCAGACTGGATATGGCTGATCGCCGCTTCAATCAGGCCAGTCAACAACGCATCTTCGTCAACTTCATCTGGCTCAATACGACATTGCGCCTTGGCCTCCGCCACGGTTATCAGCAACATGTTTACTCCAGGTCTGGTTCTGCCACTGCTTCCGCCAACGCTTTCTTGAACACCAGTTCGGCTTCTGCAGGTGACAGGCGGGTGATATCGCCGCGGCTGTAGTTCTTCCATGGGCCGGTGAAGCGCACCAGCACCCGCTCATCATGATCAGGCGCGGGCTCATCTCCGCTCTGCTGCTCGTGATCGACGTCAGGTGCGCCAGTGGACTGCTCGCCGGTCAGCGGCGCGGTGCCAGCTCCGGCTGCATCGCCTGTTGCATCACTTGGCGCTTGAGCTGCTGCAGGTTGGGCAGGGTCTGAATCACTGCCTTCGCCAGTACCTGAGCCGACTGCTGGCCCAGAGCCTGCGTCGGCATCGGGTTGGGGGGTGTCAGTTGCATTGCTGGTCGGCTCCTGCGGCAGTTCGCCGCTCTGCTGCTCGTGATCGGCGTCAGGGGCAGGTGTTTGCCCTGCGCTATCGCCTTTCGATGGCTTGGCCATGTCGGCTCCTTGTTACAAGGTGATGAAAGAGGGCGCCAGTGCGGCACCCTGCTGTGGCCTTACCAGGTAACCTTGGTACCCAGCGCCAGACCCTCTGGGTGACGGAAGCCCACATCGTGGTTGCCTACCAAGCGGATCAGAGACTGGTTGCGCGCAAAGGCGCTGATCAGATCGCCGTTAGTATCCACATAGGTAGCCTCGGTGGAGAAATCGACAGTCATGTTGTCCTGCTCGCCGATCACCACGTCATTCCAGTCGGCGAAGTAGATCTCAGACTCGTTTTGACCGGTGCCGAGGTTTGCCGGGATGGTATTGGTATGCGCAATGGGGTAGCCCTTGAGCAGACCGGCAGCCATCTCGGGATAGACCTTGTTGCCGTTTCCGTCGCGCAGGCCGAACAGCTTCATCCAGGTGCGAGGGCTCATGCCCCAGCCAGGGGTGATCATCATGCTGTCGGAGTTCATAAGCTTGAGGATGAGCTTGTCGAGGTAGGTATCAATGGTGGTGAGATTAGCTTCACCAGCCCACTCGATAACTCGCCCTGCTGCTGTGGCAACGGGCTTGAAGCCAGTCGGGGTGTCGTTGGTGCCATCATCGCGCAGGAAGGCTTTATCCTCGCGCACTGACATCGAGGCGATACAGTCACCCAGCACCAACTGCTCAACATTATATCCTGCGCGCCCGATAAGCTGGTTACTGATCGGTACCAGAGTAATCATGGTTTTCGCAGAGAGCTTGACGTCACCGAATGAACTGGCAGTGGCGCGTACATCTTTCCCCTCACCGACGTAGCCAGAGGTTGCGCCGCCGGTCAAACTTGGCATGGAGAGATTACCGTTGGGCAGCGGCAATACGCGGGCACCAAGCTTGCGAACAATTGTGCGCGGTCGCAGCAGCTCGATCACTTCGGAGTGCAGATTCTCGGGGATCAGAGCGCCGCCTGACCCGGCAGCGGTGCTGATGGCCATGGCCACCTGCTGATCGCCGATCTCTGTGGCGGCGAACTTCTCTGCCAGTTGCAGGTCGCCCTTGCCGGCCGCGACTGCCATCGCCATACGGGCAAAGCCTGCACCCTGATATTGTTTAAGCTCCTGCTTCACATGGACAGCCGGAGGCGCCTGGGACCCGTGAGCATTGACCGGTACCGCCTGCTGCGCCATCAGGCGCTCGGCGCTCTCCTGGCGGGCGATGGCTGCGCTGATCTTGTTTGCTTCGCTCTCTAGGTCAGCAAACTGCTGCAGTTGCTCGTCGGTGAGGGCGGTACCGCTGGCTTCGAGTTCTGCCAAGGCTTTGACCTGGGCGGCGATTTCGCCACGCTCGCGGCGGAGGGCTTCGATAGTCTTCATCGATTGGTTTCCTTTGGACATAAAAAAAGCCCCTTTCGGGGCTTGTTGGGATGGACTCCGCCGCTGGGCTAGAGTTGGTTCTGCATTTCGATGGCGCGGGCCCGAAGGCCAATGCTTTGAGCAGGTTTGGCTGACTTGGCCACGCTAGCAGCCAGAGCGTTGAGATAGTCCTGCGGATTGGCCAGTTCGTCAGCCAGCCCGTTGTTGACCGCCTCCTCCCCGCTGTAGAGGGTGGCTTCGGTGGCCTTCACCTGCTCGACGGACAGGCCGCGATAGCGGGCCACCGAGCTGATAAACAGGTCGTAGGCCTGATCCATGCGGTGGTTGATGGCCGCCATGGCGCCGTCGCTGAGCGGTTCATGGGGGGTGCCGTCCTTTTTACGGTCGCCGCGGTAGAAGGTGGTGAACTTGAGCCCAACCTCTTGCTCCCACTTGCTCACCTCCATGTGCTCCATGATGACGCCGACAGAGCCGCAGCCACCGGTTTCACTGACTACCACCTTGCGGCAGGCTGCGGCGATGAAGTAGGCAGCCGAATAGGCTGAGAAGTTGACCAGCGCGGTGATCGGCTTGACGGTGCGCTTGCTGAAAATGTAGTCGGCCAGCTCCTTGCATCCGACCGCATGGCCGCCGCCGGAGTTGATATCGAGCACTATCTCCTTGACCCGCTCATCAGCGAGCGCCGTGGCAATCTGCGCCCGCGCCCACTCGTAGCTGGTCAGCTCGGTGCAGGCGTTATCGATATGACCGCGCCGCGCTACCAGGATGCCGTGAAGCGGGATCACTGCCAGCCCTTCCACGCGGTACTGTGATTCGCTCCGCGCCTCAAGCTGCTTGGGTTCCAGCCCATCTGGCAAGTCATCAGCCGCCATCACCGCGATCTGGTTGCCGAGCATGCGCGGCAGCAGCAGACTCTTAACCCCTGCCAGCACCTCTTGGGTGACATAGAGCGGCACACCGAATACCTGACTGGCCAGGTGCGGGTAGTTGATCATCAGCTTCGGCATAGGATGCCCTCGATTTCCTTGATTTGTTCCTGGGTCGCTTGGCTGATGCCTTGCGGCAGCTTGCCGGTAGAGACCATGTTGAGCGGGGTCAGGTAGATATCACCACCCGGGATCGGGGGCAGGTTTTCCAACCGGCGGATATCGTTGACGCTGAGCCAGCCCCACTGGCGACCGAGCGCATATGACTCGTAACGGGACTTCTGATCTGCCCGCAGCAGGCCGGAGAGGTTGAACTCGATGTAGAGGTCTTTTCGCTCTTGGGGCAACAAGAGGTCGCGCATCATGGCGGCCTCGATGCGCTTGACCCACGGCAGCAGGGTGTAGATAACGAACTGCAGCCCCTGATGCTCGATGTTGTTGTTGGTCGCCCGCTCCAACTCACCGATCATGTGTGGCGGGATTTTGTACAACCGACAAATCTCGATGGCGCCATATTTCCGCGACTCAAGCAGCTGGGCCTGTTCATTATTCATCGCCAACTGTTTGTACTGCATTCCTTCCTGAAGCATTGCGACAGAAAAGGAGTTACGCAGCCCGGAGTGGCGGGACGTAAAGCTATCCAGAATGGCGTTGACGACTTTCTGATCGCCGATCGCCTTTGATTCGGCTGGCCGTTCGATAACACCTGACAAGGTGGTGCCATTGGCAAACACCCGCCCGGCATGCTCATCCACTGCCATAGCCAGCCCGATGCTATCAGGGTTGGTCTGGATCGGTGACAGCCCCAGATAGCCATCAAGACTGAATGCCTTGACGTGATGCACCATCCGCATCGGCAGGATCTGGTTGCTGCCATCTAGCAGCTGATAGTAGGGCAGCGCATCAGGCCCCTTGAGCACTGCTATCTTGTCCGGATTGACCGGGATCAGCTCTGTGATGTAACCACTGCCGTCCCTGTCAATCAGGCTATAGCTGTTACCGCGCAGGCCAAGATGCCCCATTCGCAGTTCGTTGAACTCAAACGAGGTATCTTTCTGGTTTGGACTGGCGTGGATAATATCGTAGAGCGGGTGCTCGGTTGCGCGTTTACGTGAGTCATCTTCACGGCGATACAGTTCGCAGGGTAGCTGAGCGACTGACTCGGCCAGCAAAGTGACACAGGCTCTCACTACGCCTTGGGTCAGAGCTGTCTCTGGCGTAACCAGCACGCCGGACTTTGCTGTCCTGCCGCCCATGCTGCTGATCCACTGACTGAAGTTCCCCCCCTTGCGCCCGCTGCCGAACATGATTGGCAGGAACATCAGCTATCCCCCTTGTTACGCTTGGCATAGTCTGCTGCGGCAACGGCTCTGCTCATCAAAAATGACCAGGCCAAGCAGAGCATGCCGCCTACAACCCACCCCAAAGGCGGTGAGTAGAGGCTGGCACCATAGGCCAGCGCCGCAGCGCCGATCAGGCCCACGATGAAAATTGAAAGTTGTATCAACATAAGACGTCCGAGGTTTCGTAGATGGAGCTCTCTTCTTCCCGGTCAGGCACCATGGCCCGGCCGATGGCCATCATCAGCGCGACCGCGCCGTCTATCTTTTGATCCGCGCTCTCCTTGACCGGGCGCACCATGTCATCGTTGCCGGGCAGATTTTTTCCTACCACGTTGCCAATACACCAGGTCATCAAGCTATTGCCATCATGGTGAAAGCGCCCTGCTTGAATGGCGGCCTCCAGCTCCTTCATGGCGCCAGACATGTTCTGATAGTTCTGGGTGATGGTGATGGGTGTCATTCCCTCGTCGGCAAGCGAGTGAGACAGGGCAATCGCGCCCGCCGGATCGAGTGGCGTCTCAATGACGTGATGCCGCTGCGCCGCGGCCTTCGCCTCCTCGAAGATCTCCCGATAGTCGATCTCGGCCCCATCGGTGGTACTGAGCTCGCCTGTGTTAAGCCACTTTTGATACCGCTCGGCCAAACGTCGATTGTCGGTGTTATAGACCGTATCTTCTGGGACCCAGAACTGAGGGGAAACCGAGTAGTAGTGCCGACGCCCGTCGATGTCACGCCAGAACAGGCGAGCCATTGAGTTCATGTCGAGCTTGCGAGCCAGATCGAAGCCAAGGATGCACTCATCACCCACAAACTGATCGAGGGTGAGGGTTTTATCCTCGCAAGCATTCCAGCGCTCCAGGTTGAAAAAGGCCGTCTTGGCGGCAACCCAGACGTTGAGATGCTTGGTCTTGAATTTGTTAGCCTGCCTGGCCTGCTGGGTGGCTTTGATCTGCGCCGATTGCAATTGCTCGGCATAGATTGAGACGCCCAAGTTGGGGTTGGCCTTGACCAGCATTGCCGGATCAGTCCAGTCATCCCCCTCATCAATGGTGTAGATGATCCCGAATAACTCATCATCCGGCACAGTGCCTGCCAACATCTCAATCACTTCCCGCCGCTTGTCGTAGCAGGGACCATCGATGTTGTAGCCCGCGGTAGTGATGATCCAGATAAGCGGCTGACGGCGTGCGCCCATCCCCGTCCGCATCGTCATATAGAGATCATCCGTGGCGTGCTCATGGTACTCATCCACGACAGCGCAGGATGGCGACTGACCATCACCAGGATTACCGATCAACGGCTCGAAACGCCCTCCGTCTGCTGGTGTGCAAAGGTTGGATGCATTCACCTCGATACCGAAACGCTCAAGCAAAGCCGGTGTCCGCTTGGCCATCAACCGGGCCGGGGTGAATACAGCCTTGGCCTGATTCTCAGTCGTGGCCCCTGAGTACACCTCTGCGCCGAACTCGTTATCCGCGGCAAAGCAATACAAGCCCACGCCAGCAGAGATCGCCGACTTCCCATTTTTACGCGGGATCTCGGTGTACACCTCACGAAAGCGCCGTAGGCCACTGCCCTTTCGTACCCACCCAAACGCAGCGCAGATAACGAATAGCTGCCAAGGCTCCAGCGAGAGTTTCAATCGCTTGGAGGCCCATTCTCCTTTGGTATGGGGCAGCAGCTGAATGAACTTGGCTGCCCGCTCGGCTTTGTCCTTATCAAAGCGGTAGCGAAACCCTGCACTCTTCTCTTTGGCCAGATCATCTAGATGGCGCTGACAGGACTGGATCACATAACGGCAGGCGATGATCTTGCCCCGCACCACATCGCGGGCGTAGCCATTGGCCACGTTGACGTAGGGATAGCTTTTGCGTGCTGCCATCGGTCATCCCTAAAAGTCGTTGAACGGGTTGCTCTCTCCTTGTTTCTTGTTACCGCCAATCAGGCGTGAGCGACTGGACGGGTCCAGCCCGAGCAGGGCCCCATACGTTGTCATTTGCTTGAGTGATTCGTTGGCCACGGTACAGGCTGGATTTTTAACCGGGCCGCCAGTGGCCCCTTCGACCACCAAGCCGTGCCGGGTGATCTCAATTTCAGCGCGGCGCCAGCGAGAGTACGCCGCGCAGAATGCCTCCAGGTTATGCAGGTCGGTAATGCACAGCACTTCGGCCGCGCACAGCTCTTTGATGATCATGCCCCATAGCGTTGGAGCCCATTGATCTTCTGCCAGCCACTCTGGGCAGGCCACCCCGAGCAGCGGGGTGAAATGGGGCTCATTCTGGTTGAGAGCTCGCTTACCTGGATTGCCGGCCAAGCGCTTGGCGGATGTTGGTTTTGGCTTGCGACCCCGGCCCGGCACCCCCGCTTTTCCGGTCATGAGCCCTCCGGTTTTAATTTTTAATTTCGCGGGTATAAAAATTTCACGAGGCGGAGCAGTGGGGGAAGCGAAAAGCTGGAAGGATTTGATCCCCCCTACCCCCTCTGGCGCCCAGCCTGACGGGCTGCCAGTGCCTCTGTCCGTGTCTTGGTGTCGTGGCAAGGGTCACATATGCCCCGCAGATTGGACTCTGCATCGGTACCGCCAGCAGCCTTATTGACGATGTGATCCACTTGGGTTGCGGGTGTCACTATGCCAAGGGCAAGGCACACCTGGCAGAGGTAGTTATCCCTCACCAAGATACGCTTGCGCAGTTTGCGCCACGCCCAGTCATAGCCGCGGTCATCAGCACTGACCTTGGCCACCTTCTTCCAGCCATCGAGTAGATGAACATGGGCGGGACAGTAGCCATGACGCTCGGTGGTAAGCTGGTGACATGTTCGCTCACGACAGACCTTTGGCACTCGTGGAGGCATGGCTGTTCCTGATAGGTGCCGTACCGGCACACATTAACGCGGGACGGGGGGGTGACCCGGTGCGGCAATTCTGTTAATCGGGGTTCTTCAAGGAGAGGTAGGCACTTTGGCAGGCCAGACCTGATGCTCGAGCTCGGTCATACGCTTTTGCCAGCTCTCCCGCTCGCGCATCAGCCCTGCTGAGCAGGTCGGCGAGCACCACGGCGGACTGTCCGGCTGCATCGCCAGACTGGGCAGTGCTGGAATGGCTGGGGCATTGACTGGCTCTGGCTGCCAAGCGGTTGGCTTGCTCGTGCACCCCAGCAGCAACAACACTGGCAGCAGCAGCATCAGTCTCAACCCGGGCGATTTGTTGTTCCGCATCTTGCCTCACCTTGTCGATAGCACGCTGGCGACGTTGCTCTTCCTCACGTGCCAGTCGAACGTTCTGGGCCCTGGCCTCTGCCAGTTCAGCAGATTGCCTATCCCATTTTGCCTGCCAGGTCTTGCGCTCACTCTCTTCACCAGCTGAATGACCAGATTGGTATAGGGCCACCCCCGTACAGGCCAATGCAGCAATCACCAGTGCGCCGACAAGAAAGGAGATCGCGTTGCTTTGCGGGAACGGTGCCATCACCATCACATCCCCTTACACTTGGCATTGAGGCGCAACCGGTCTTTCCAAAGCCCAGGGCATACTCGATTCCCCGGCACCGAGCAGTCCTGCTTGCCGGCGCGCTTAAACAGTAAGATGGCCTCACAGGCTCCGGGATAATCGCCAACGTTCAGGCGCCTCACGATGGTGGAGCGGCAGAAGGCCCTGGGGCCGATGTTATGGGCGAGCTCAACATAGGCATCGTACTCGAACTGATAGAGCGGTACCGAGATGCAATCCTTCAAGGCGAGCTCGAACGACAGCACCTCCCGCAGGCTCCGGTTGATAGCTTGCAGCGGGGTGATGGTATCGCCCATTTTCACCCCCTCGGTGCTACCAAACCCCAGCGTCGGCAGCGTAGTCCCGTGAACCGGGTCGGGATAAGCCACGGGCTCATAGCCTTCTCGATTCAAGATCCCCACAAACCCGGCCGCACTGAGCGTCAATGCAGCAATGGCAATGCGAACCTTGCTCATCACTCACCCCCATGCCCAGAACGGGGACGAAGGATGTTTTGCCACAAGAACCAGCCCATCTGGACCACAATCCACAAGAGCGTAGCCACCAGCACCCAGTCATTGAGCGAGTAGCCGGCAAGCGTCATGCTGGATACTAAAACCGGAGGCCCGGACTTCACTGCGGTGCCACCAAGGGCTGCCACGGTGGTTATGCTTTCCTCTTTGCTCATCCGCCCCCCATAAACGAAAAAACCCCTGCAAGGCAGAGGTTTAAACGTAGAATATAAAAAGGACCGCACCCGTTCAGGTGCAGTCCTCCATCATTAGATGGCAACGTTAGCAAAAACTGCAGGTGATTGTCCAAGACAATATTTCTATACTTTGCAACGACAGATCCCCGCACCGCTAATGAATAGGAGCTACTTCGATGCATACTGCCGGATAAGTTGCCTTTGTCTTTGTGTACTGGCCATTTAGGCCATCTCTCGCTGTTCATCAGGGTCAACTCGATTCTTTCACCGAACCTCATGTGCTTACCTCACCATGAACCTTGCTGCTTGGCTGGACATCCTATTTAAGATGGCACTGCTAATATGCTCAGGGAAACCGGCTAGCAGATCGGCAGCCACGCTGATAATAACCGTCTTTGCTTTGGCCGCCATATCGAGCATGAGTTGATCAGCATCTTGTGAGAACCCGACATTGGCTGCGGTACTGATGAAATGACGAGGCGGGATCATCACGAATTCAGGCCATTGACTATCAAGTCGAGCATAAAGTTCTAGATGTAACCAAATTGGGTTGACCATGAAACTTGGTGGCCATCATGCTTTTGGTCAGCTGGTAATATTACCAAACGCACCAAACCTGGCGGCACCGAACCGATCAACAATTTCGATAAACCGACCAGGAAGAAACAGAGAAATAAAAAGAGCGGGAAAGCCGCTCTTTGCTGTATGAAATCCACTTTAACATTTATCGACAACATCTACACCAGATGGCACACGTTTCTTGCCAGTAATCATCGCCCGAATTAAGTCACCGTGAGTCAATCGGTCAATCGCAATGACAGCTAATACATGCACGAAAATCGCTATCTGCAACGCTTTGGCAAAAAACTCATGGATGCCTTCCATTACCTCATCACCAAACAGATCCTCATAGTTAGTCAGAATCCCGGTAACAGCGGTACCAACCAAACAGGTCAGTAACAAGATAATCATCAAGGAGCCCATAGGGTTATGTCCTGCGTGATAGGGGTGCTCACCTTTCATGCTCGCTTGGACGTAACCAGTTATACGGGCTGGAGTGGGAAACCACTGAGAAAATTTTGCGTAATAAGAACCAAAAAAACCCCAAACAATTCGGATCACCAACAATCCAGACAAGGTATAGCCGACATAACGATGGTTACGATGCCCCTCTTCGAGAATAAAGAGATTGAGCACACATAGTACGACGGTCGCCCAGTGAAAAAACCTAACTACAAGATCCCAGACTTTGATTTCATTATTGTTCATAACTTTCTCCACGCCATTGCAATATGGCACAAGCAACTTTCAGTGTTGCTTGTGCCACCATTAAATTATTCCATATCCAATTTTTGCGGCTCTGTGATTCTATTTCTAAGTGTCGATAGATATACAAGCACTACGATGGCAGCCAACAAACTAAAAGATGCTGAATATCGGCTCAATTCTAACCCACCGCTTTTAAGTGGTTTATCCAGAAAATCGCCTACTACAGCGCCTAATGGCCGGGTCATGATAAACGCAGCCCAGAACAACAAAGTGCGAGATACTGAGGTCAAAAAATAAGTTGCGACTATGGCCAGCAATATGGCACCAAACAGGATCATGCTACCGGTGTAGCCAAATCCACCATCATCAGCGACCCAATCTCCTAATGCTGTGCCCAAAGTTTGGGAGAACATGATGGTGATCCAGTAAAACATCTCTGTTCGCGGTGAACTGACATCGCCAGTAGATACGGTTCCCTGAAATTTATACCAGACATAAAAAGAGCCCATTAGCAGGGTGAACAACAAGGTTGTCCCCCCTGCATAACCCAACCCCAAAGAACGATCTGCGAAATCAGCCAATGTTGTTCCGACTGTCGTGGTCGCAATGATGGTGGTCCAATACAGTGCGGGGTGATAGCTCCTGGCTGAAATTTGAGCACTCACAGCGATAAAAAAGATAACTGCAAAGATCCCGGTACTCAGCAGATAACCAAGATCCATCGACATGGAGACAGCATCTCCACCGGTTTCCCCCAGCGTTGTTGCCAATATTTTGATAATCCAGAATGCCAAAGTGATCTCTGGCACTTTGCTGACTGAAGAGCTGACACTGTGATGCATAGCCCACCCATCCTGTGGTTCGACGAAGATCCGTCCAATACAGCATGTCAGTGTTTTCTTAAGAAATGCTTAAGCCTGGTAAATGTTGTCAACAATACGCTTTATGACCAAATTTCAACCATTTGAGCATCAACCTCCTCTTAATTTTTCCTTAAGCCTCAAGTGCTATCTTGCATCAAAGGCCTGGTTATTGATAAAGGTCACAACTTTACATATCTTTACAAACGATCTGTAAACCTTACTCATCCGAAGCTGTTACCATCCCCATGCTGTAATGGAATGCAAATAAAGTTTAATATTTGAAATATATTTAAGGAAGAAGTCATGCCTTCAGTTGTTAAAATAAAAGTTGTTCCATTTATTTTATTGTTGGCGCTAGTGTTTGCCTTTCTGCAAAATTGGCCCGTATTGCTCCACTTTTATGACATCCTCGCCAATCTGGAGCACTTCAAACTAGGGTTTGCGATATCAATACCCATCCTGCTGGTCGCAGCACTTAACTTCGTCTTTATGCCCTTTTCAGTACGTTATCTGATCAAACCATTCTTCGCGTTTCTCTTTATCACTGGCTCTATCGTCAGCTACACCATGATGAAGTACCGCGTCCTGTTTGATCGGGACATGATCCAGAATATCTTCGAGACCAACCAGAGCGAAGCTTATGCGTATATCAACCTACCGATAATTGCCTGGGTTCTGCTAGCAGGTGTTGTTCCTGCGGCATTGCTGTTTTTCGTGAAAATTGAGTATCCCAATACATGGTATAGGGGGCTCTTCCAGCGCGGATTCTCCATGTTGGCCTCGCTCGCTGTCATTGGTGTTATTGCCGCGTTCTACTATCAAGACTATGCCTCGGTTGGACGCAACAATCAGACCCTTAATCGTGAAATCGTCCCTGCAAATTTTGTCTACAGTACGACCAAGTATCTGTATAAGCGTTACATGGCTGAGCCTGTTCCCTTTAGCACTCTCGGAGATGATGCCACTCGGGTTGCAAAAGAGGACAAGCCGACTCTGATGTTCCTGGTGGTCGGGGAGACCGCTCGTGGTAAGAACTTCTCAATGAACGGCTATGAAAAAGAGACCAATGCCTTCACCAGCAAGAGTGGTGATGTGATCTCTTTCAATGATGTTCGTTCATGTGGTACCGCGACCGCTGTATCTGTGCCTTGCATGTTCTCCAACATGGGCCGTAAGGAGTATGACGACAGTCGAGCTCGCAATAGCGAAGGGCTACTGGATGTGTTGCAGAAGACCGGGGTATCAGTTTTCTGGAAAGAAAACGATGGTGGTTGCAAGGGAGTATGTGACCGGGTGCAAAATATCGAAATCCAACCGAAAGATCACCCACAGTTCTGCGATAAAAACACCTGCTATGACGAGGTGGTATTGCAAAACCTCGATGATGAAGTGGCACAAATGAAAGGGGACAAGCTGGTTGGCTTCCACCTGATCGGTAGCCATGGTCCGACATATTACAAACGCTACCCAGATACTCATCGACAATTCTTACCTGACTGCACTCGCAGCGATATCGAAAACTGCACGGATGAAGAACTGGTTAATACCTATGACAACACGATCCGTTACACCGACTTTGTCATTGCAGAGATGATTGCCAAGCTGAAAAAGTATGAAGATAAGTACAACACTGCACTTATCTATGTCTCTGATCACGGTGAGTCCCTGGGTGCCTTGGGGCTGTATCTGCACGGTACGCCATATAAATTTGCTCCCGATGACCAGACCCGAGTGCCGATGCAGGTATGGATGTCGCCCGGTTTCTCCAAAGAGAAAGGGCTTGATATTAATTGCCTGCAGAATAAAGCGGCTGATACCCGTTATTCCCACGACAACATTTTTTCATCTGTGCTGGGGATCTGGGATGTAAATACGGCGGTCTATGACCAAGGACTGGATATCTTCAGCCAGTGCCGGACAGTGCAATAAACCTTATCTGGGGCACTCGAGTGCCCCTCTTTATTTGCAATATTTAAAATTCGAGAGAGGAAGACGAAATGGCTAAACCAGGTGCAACAGGGATCACCCGCATCATTCATGCAACCAACTACAGCATGAAAGGGTTGTCATCTGCCTGGCGACATGAAGCAGCGTTTCGCCAAGAGCTATTGCTCATTTTGCTACTGATGCCACTGGCATTTTTCGTTGGCGACGGACTTAACCAGATTTTACTGCTGATAATCATCAGCTGGTTGGTCGTTATTGTGGAAATCCTCAACTCTGCAGTTGAAGCGGTCGTTGATCGAATTGGCTCTGAGCATCATGAACTGTCTGGCAGGGCGAAAGACATGGGCTCTGCCGCTGTTTTTATCTCGCTTTCACTGAATGCCCTTGTCTGGGGTGCACTGACCGGCCGTAACCTGTTAGGGTGGTGGTAGTTCATTTGCCTGGGGTGCAAATGATTGCTGATTTTAGGAGGATTACCCCATAAGCTAGTTGTGAAGACCATAAAGATTGGCCGCAACGAGCCTTGCACCGTGGTAGATGCAAGAAATACAACCAGTGCGGTTTACACTTAGCAACAAGGTATATAGCAAGAGAGGGCCTGCGGCCCTCTCTTGAATTATTAATACCCTATACATGCTCGTTCTTTAGTCACTAATTTGTCTGGTTCGCTACACGTCTGTAGGCACCGCGGTCTCTCAAGCTACACACCAATAAACCGCCGCCCCAACATGAGCGCCGCTTTACCATGGCAAGTCACAATTGACAACTTTCCGGCTTGCTATCTACGTTCAGCTTCACGTAACCTCAGTAAAAATATCTGATAAATCAGATCCTTCACTAAGCAGCCTGAGAGCAATCCACGTGATAGTCCCAACTCATCCATTCATCATCGGTGGCATTTACAACAGACGACTTAATATCCATGGGCCCTTCAAGGGACAGCAACAAGGCGGGATATCCACACCGGCCTCAGTGCCCTATATTTTTGCCTTTACCAGCGATTCTGGAGCTGCATATGGATATCACGACAAGCCAGGACCAGATGGAACGTTCTGGTACACGGGTGAAGGGCAAACGGGCGATATGCAAATGGTTCGTGGGAACGAAGCCATTGCCAGTCATGCCGCACATGGCAAGATCATTCTTCTGTTCGAATATCAGCCAGACAACAATGTTCGTTTTCTCGGTGAAGTCGAATGTTTAGGACATCATACTGAACTACGACCAGACCGTAATGGGGTTCCAAGAGTGGCAATCATCTTCCACCTTGGGTTTCTCGCTGTCATACAAAATGGGAACCAAATTCAAACACCACATGCCAGCTACACAGCACTCCAGAAGCTACCATCCAAACTCTCTTTGGCACAGCTCAGAGCTCTTGCGCTGACGGATGCGCCGAGTAATGCCACTCAACAACAAAAGGTAACCAATGTAGCGTTACGTTCTGAAGCCATTAAGCGCTATGCCCTTGCAAGATCTAACGGCAATTGCGAAGGTTGCACACAACCAGCCCCATTTCTCAGTAAGAAGGGCCCGTTTCTGGAGGTTCATCATGTATTTCGGCTTTCAGATGGTGGACCTGACCATCCAGTAAATGTGATCGCATTGTGCCCAAATTGCCATCGTAGAGCGCACCATGCTCTTGATTCAGATGCCTTCAACAACAAGCTCATCAACTGGTTAGCGGTACATGAAATTCAATAATTGCGCTACCTGCCGACACGTCCCCGTCGGCAGGCAGCCTCTTAACGCTACTTACCCGCGCCTATCAACGCCTCCACCTCCGCACAGGTCTGCAGGTACCGCGGCCTCTCAAGCTCCACCCCGATAAACCGCCGCCCCAACCTGATCGCCGCTTTGCCGGTAGTGCCTGACCCCATAAAGAAATCCGCCACCACATCACCAGGACGACTGCTGGTCCGGATGATGTGCTCCATCATGGCCAATGGCTTCTCGCATGGGTGCTTACCCGGGTAAGCCTGCACCGATGGATACATCCACACATCGGTAAACGGCACATCCTGGGTGACAGAGAACGGCCGGCGCAACTGCTCATACTCCGCTCGCAACTCGTCATAGGATGCCACCAGATGGCTGTAGGTCTGGTGCAAACCCTGATAGGTCTCACTCAACCCGGCATAATCCTGCCCAAGTGCCCTGCCCCGCTCGGCAAACAGCGCCTGCAACTGGACATACTGCTCTCGGCTCGGCAACTGCCACTGGCTGGCACCAAACCAATGGCCAGCCATCTTGGTACCGATTACCCGGTTGATATCGGCAGCACTGACACCAGCCACCTCCCGGGCATGGCGGAAATACTCAATCAGCGGGGCAAACACCTGGCGGCGCAGATCATGGCATGCCTTCGCATAACCCGATCCCGCCTTGGCACTACCCTCCGCCCCCACCTGCTCAGCAAAGATGATCCGCTCGCTCGCCGGCCAGAACGCTCGCATATCGGCCTTCCGCATCCGGTTCCAGACTCCTGATGGCTTAGCCCACACGATATGGTTCAACACCCGGAAGCGATCCCGGATCAGCATCTCCACGTCAGCATTCATCCGCGGTGAGCAGAACAGGTACACAGAGCCATTGGGCTTAAGCACCCGCCGGAACTCCACCAGGAAGGCATCGAGCCAGGCCAAAAACTCGACCCCACTCTCCCACTGGTTGTCCCACGCTTCCTGCTTCACCCCGAAATAGGGCGGGTCAGTCGCAATCAGATCAACGCTTGCCGCCGGCAACGTCTTGATAAACTCCAGCGAGTCCGCGTTCACCAACCTCACCCACCCGTCCTGTAATTGTTTTTCCATGACTACCTCCAAGCAGGGGCTCAGAGGCACTCGCATTGTTGATGGCCTTACAACGGGGACACTTAATGTCGATCTGCCCCACAAAATTTGCCAATTTCTTGCCGCAATGGCCGCATCGCAATTCGTACATATGATCAGGGGTCCTTAAGCGTGATAAGCTCACCCCGCTCTGCAGAGCAATGGTGGCCTTGGCTTAGCCCGTGACCTAGTGCATGTGGCTAGGTGGCCTGGTGGCGTTGCAAGCACCACTAGGTCGCCACTATCTCTCAGGCAACAAAAAAGCCCGCCACATTACTGTGCGGGCTTTGTTTTTCGTGCAATGAAAAAAGGACTGAACCCATTAAGGCGCAGTCCTCCATCATTAGGATGGCAATCTAGCAAAAATTGTAAAGTGTTGTCAATGCATGATTAAACCGAATATAATAAAAACCATGAACTAAATTCATGTCATTAATATGAATTTTTTGGCAATACACATTAATCTCATGCTGCTTTTCGAATCAAATACTCATAATTAAACATACATTTAATCAAATGATGCAATCTGTGCATTTCACGATATGAAACTAGTATTTTCCTCATGAAGTCTATGAAATACATTTGCTCTGCCTTTTCTTGTTTTATCCCTTCTTTCTTTGGGTAATATGTAATGACTTGCGTTACATCATCATACTCAGCTTTAACATGTGCAATTGAGTTTCTTAGCTGGTTATTTATTGCATCCTCTTCAATGCTATACCAGCAATCATCCAAGTGATTTAGTTTCAAACCATATGGTAAGTTCGCAAAATCGTCTAGAGATTTAAGTGTATTTTTTCCTGTATCTTTAAATTTATTGAAGTCTTGACGATGAATTATATTGTTAATCCCCGCAACCAATATTAGCTGCCGAGATAATATCTCTGAAATATCCTTATACAAATCTTTATATTTCTGAAAATCATCAGTCGAAACTCTAAATGCAACAAGTTCAGTCCCATAAGCAGGATCAAAATCTAAAAACAAAGCTGGCCTGAATGCCAATTCCCCCGACAATATTTGAGGATATATTTCAAGGCAATCATGCTGTATGTTTTTTAAGAATGAAGTCTCGATTATTTTTTCAAAAAACTGGTCCAGCATTTTCTTATCGGCAGACAGAGCATCATGAAGCCCTTTCATGTGTATCTTAACCGACTCAGCATTCTCATTTGGCTTGGAAAACGGAAAAAATACTATCGCAATAACGTGATACAGTGCCAAATTTACATCTTGAGCTTTTTCTGAACGCAACTCTACCCCGAACTCTTTCTCACATAGCTGTCCGAATAATCCTACGTTCTTTGAATATAACCTAAATACTCGCTCTAATTCACGTGTTTTTGAGTGAAGAACATTTAATGCAGTTAATCGAGCATTATGAATTTTAAAATTATCATGCCCAATCCTTCGAATGGCTTTCATGAATGGAGTATGCCCCATCACATATTCACCAAAAGTAACAGGAAAGTCTAGATGTAAATCTACAAATGGATACTCGTTATTAAATGGGCCATCAAACTCAACTAGCGCAGCTCCTTTTACCTTCACTCCTTTTCCATGCTCTATATGAATATAAATTGCCTCACCACAACTAGGACAACAAAACCTAATTGGTTGAACATCCCTATTGGACATTCCTATTCGACAATCAACTATATTATCACACGTTTCACACTTAAATCTTTGATTAAAGTTCATATTTCACCACAGAAAAATCGAAACTAAAGAAAATGTCATTCAACCACAGTAATAAAAAACGACTTTAATACTCCCACTATAAAAATCAACTATTATCCAGCCTAACAAATTCTTGATTGCTACTTTACATCGAATGGTCCATGCAATAAAAACACTTACAATTTCGCATATAGAATTTATTACAGACTGAATATAATAAAGACTGAATGAAATAAAGAAAGTATAAATCGGTATAAACTTGGCCTGGATCATGTAATGAGCCAACAAGAGGCTACAAAATAGCCTAAAAATATTATCCCGCGCTTGTGTCACCTTGGATTATCAACGGAACAAGTCTCAGACTGGTATTGACCAATTTCGACCATGCTGATGGTGAAGCTAACCCACAGCCCCCGATTCTGTCGGTCCGACACAACCAAACATCATGCAATCCAACAGACACCTGCTGCGATTACTGAACAACATTGCTATACTGTATAAAAAAACAGTAACAAGCGAGTGACCATGTTTGCCATCCCACAACCAACTCCGGACAGTCTTGAGCTGCCTCTTTTTCTATCGCCTGTCGTTTGCGGCTTTCCCAGTCCGGCACAGGACTACATCGAACAAACCATCGACCTGAACCAGCTCTGCATTGAGCACCCCGCGGCGACCTTCTATGTCCGGGCCAGTGGGCATAGCATGGTGCAAGCTGGCATCAATGACGGGGACTTGCTCATCGTAGATAGGGCACTCAAAGCCAGCCATGGCGCAATCGTGCTGGCATGCCTCGATGGGGAGTTCACCGTCAAGCGGCTACAAGAGCGCCCATTCCCAGCCCTGCTCCCTGCCAACCCAGATTTCCCACCGATCACCCTGCAGGAAGGCCAGGAGCTGGAGATATTCGGCATCGTCACCTTCGTACTCCACAAGACCAAGCTGGGGTAAACCATGCCGAAGGCTATTGCCCTGGTAGATGTGAACAACTTCTACGCCTCCTGCGAGCGCCTGTTCCGGCCAGACCTGAAGGGGCGACCTATCGTGGTGCTCTCTAATAATGATGGGTGCATTGTGGCCCGCTCGGCAGAGGCGAAAGCGCTGGGGATCAAGATGGGAGTTCCCTACTTCCAGATCCGCCAGTTCTTTGAAGCCATGGGCGGCGTCTGGTTCTCCAGCAACTACGCCCTCTATGGAGACATGTCGCAACGGGTCATGACGACCCTGGAAGGTATGGCTCCAGCGGTAGAGGTTTACAGCATCGATGAGGCCTTTATCGAGCTCAGCGAATCATGGGCAGGTGAGCTCACAGCATACGGCCGTCAGATCCGTGAACGGGTGCAACAGTGGACTGGCCTCACGGTAGGGGTCGGGATTGGGCCGACAAAAACGCTGGCAAAACTGGCGAACTACGCAGCCAAGAAGTGGCCTGCCACCGTCGGAGTGGTTGACCTGCGCGATGAGGCAAGACGAGCCAGGCTGATGGCCATTACTCCGGTTGAAGAAATATGGGGAATTGGCCGGCGGCTGACAGCAAAACTGGAATCACAGGGGATCCGCACTGTGGCAGAGCTGGTGTCGGCAGATGCCAAGATCCTGCGGAGGAGATATGGGGTCGTCGTCGAGCGAACTGTGCAGGAGCTGCGGGGGATCCCCTGTGCTGACCTCGAGCAGCTTGTGCAGGCCAAACAGCAGATCATCTGCAGCAGGAGCTTCGGGGAACGCATCACTCAAATCGGCGCCATGCACCAGGCCCTTGCCGGCTACATGGAGCGGGCCGCAGAGAAGCTGCGTGCCGAGGGGCAACGGTGCCGCCACATCACCCTCTTTATAAGGAGCAGCCCCTTCTCGGAGCAGGAGACTTATTATGGCAACCAGATATCGACTCGGTTGCAGGCCTCCACCGCAGACACCCGTGACCTACTGGCCCTGGTTGAGCCGCTGCTGCGCCGGATCTGGCGAGATGGTGTCCGCTATATGAAGGGGGGCGTCATGTTGGCCGATTTCACCCCGACCAGCATGTACCAGGGTGACCTGTTCGCTGACCAGCAGCAGGATCCCCGTAGCGAGGCACTGATGAAGGTGATTGACCAGATCAATCAGGGACGGTTGGGCAAGGTTTACTTTGCCACCAAGGGCCGGGACACTACGGAGTGGATGATGAAACGGGAACAGCTCAGCCCCCGATACACCACAAGTGTCAGAGAAATACCCACCGTCTTCACATAGTTGCTGATCTTGTTTGGCATTAAGTAAGAGCGCTTTCATCCTGCACCGGAGCCTTTGGCTTTACTGGCTCCGGATAAATGGCCAGAACCTTGAGAAAGACCCGGCGACGTGCCATTCGCCCTGGTTCCGGCTTACAACGCCGAGTCTCGGCCAGTTTTTCCACCCAGCGCAATGACCTCAGATAGAGAACCACTTTACCCGCATCGCTGGTCGGTATCCCAAGCAGATATGACACATCGTAAAGGTCAAAGAACTCACCATGCTTGAAAGCCCACCTTGCGACTTTCAACGCCAGCCATTTCCATTTGCTATCCATGCGACCTCACCTACTTGATTCATATGAGAATCAAGATAGTCGATACAGTAGGCAATGGGCCAGCACACCCCCCTTAAACCGATACTTGCTCAACTTTGGCGGTACGATTCGGCATACTTTGGAGTTGGGCCGCTAACTCAAGAGCTTGCTCATGGCTAAAACCTCTAGCATCACGAATTTCTGTGGAAGCACGAGTTTTTCCATCTCGGCTCAGGCTTGTGACATAGAGGGGACCCATTGGTAATCCGGTATCCTCGATGCGCACGATCCAACTACCAGGAGCTGCCTTCATTGGAAAAGGCAATTCTTCATGTTGCAACTTTCCGCTTTCATCACGCACGATGGCAACTGCGACCGCATACTTGGGACCGCGGCGGTTCGCTGACGCCCACGCCTTAGCCGCATTCTCATACATGATTGCTGCAGAAGGATCCCAGAGGTAATTGCTTGGGGATGCGGTGGACAGATAGCCACCTTCTATCTCGCTATAAACTGCGTATCCAATACGTTCAGCCATGACCATTCCTTTTATTCAAGTAGCAAGCGCTCTTGTGCCATCATCAGTTCATAACCGGTTATCCGGTCTACACCTCTAACGTCCCGCTTGGGGGGCCGGATTTCCTTTCCGTTTACTATGCCTGTCAGCATCCACTGCCGGAGCTGCCCCAGAGACAGTCCAAGCTGTCTGGCTACGTCATCCATCTTCCATGACTGTTTGAATAGCAGATCATCGGCTACAGGGTCAAAAGTCCCGGCTTGCATTAGCTCTAGAGCTCTCTGGGCCAGATCCTTGGCCCCATCTCCGTATCTGGCCCTACTGTATGTATATATCTGGCCTTTGTGCTGGGCTTTCCACTGGTCTTTTGATGCTTGAAAGGAGAGTCCCTTAGGGAGTACTTCGTTCACAGTCTGCTTTTCCTCTCACTTAAACGGCTGGAGCCCATGCTTCAACGTCCTCCATCCAGCAATTCCCACCAGGGACATGTTAGAACTTGCCACGCATTATGATGTTGAGAGTGATATTAATCATAAAGGTCTATGTACATACGAACCATAATATCCGCCACAGTCAGGAAATCAATGACCACCTTTGGACATCTTTTTCCCGTTCAATCAATTTCCTATCGCCTCTTATAAGATACGTAAAGTAATGTGCTTGCTTTTGTTTTACGAGAATGAAATCCAAGGGATTCTAAAATATTCTTCATAACCAATGATTTTGGGTAAAGGCGGACAAACACTGGCTTATTGCCGTTAATCACGTTAAGAGAATGCTTGACTATCAACCTTCCGAGCCCTTTTTCTCGAGCTGAAGGCTGAAGAGCACACATATAAAGCTCCCATCCATTGATATGCTCGTACTTTGATTTTGTGATCCACATAAATCCTATCGGGTTCGTTTTCGTAGCAAGAACATGAAGTTTTGCTACCTTGAACTTCCCTTTATTGACAGGCATTTTGCTATTTGCAATAGTAGATAAAATCTGCTCACGAAGACCGTCAACTGCACCTGCACAAAGAAATTGTGAACTAAAATGCCCATTTTTCGCTTCGCTTGTAATTAAAGAACAAATGAAATGTAGGTCAGTTTTTTTCGCTAATCGAAAAACTAGGTCGGTTCCGGAAAATTCGGACTCTGAGACTGGTTCATCTGCTATCAGTACTGCATTAGCGCCCGTCTCCACAATATTTTCAAATTGAGAATTGGAACGAAACAAGCCTTTTAAAAAACCTATAAAACCCATATCTAACTTCCTGTAAGGCTACACCAAGACTAAAAAAATTCACCGTAAAAAAGAATCCAAACCTTAAACTAAAAAGACCAAATATTGGGGGTCATGCTTAACCGCATCGTTATTATCTATTCCACCTCTACAAACCAATAATACCACCCTCACAACTTCATAAAAAACATTTACGATAATATTATCGACCGGTATTAATCCATTGGCAGTTACTTCCGTATAACTTCGTCCTCTCAAGCTCTCTACGGAAAAATAACTTTTAAATCATAATATTACCAGCTTAATCTGATGTCTAGACGCATTCGCTTGAATCTCCACGCTGGTTAAACTATCACCATTTAATTAAGGAAATTTAAGCATCTATCATGGTAAGTCATAGATGGCCAACATCACACTGTCGTCACTCGCTTGTAGAAAGCTTCCACCTCACTCTCCTGCACATGACACCAGGCTAACACTGCTTGATAGAACTGGTACCACTGCCGCTCCCACTCACCACGGCTCAGGGTACCAAGTCGTGGCTCTATAGCTCGTCGGATCTGCGTGCCTGGAATAGGTCGCAGGCCGGTACCGCCACAACGTGGACAAACCTTGTCTATGGGCTTGCCGTGCAATCGGGAGGCTTCCATATCCCGGACATTCCCCCTCCCCTTGCACTGACAAGCGGCATTCGGAGTATCTGCGGTGCGGCAATAGTGTTCAACAGCCAGTGCAGCAATGGTTTTCAGGGCCATGGCATGACCTCGTGACTTGATGGTGCCCACATACTTGGGGGCCTGCTTGCTGCAGTGTGCCATCACCCCGATCACCGCCTTGCGATAACTGGCCTTTTCTTTTGTGTAGCGGGCCATCATCAGCGCCAGCCCCACGCCCTCATATTTCTGCACCAGCCCAAGCGCCCCAAGCACATCTGCCTGGGTGAGGTGAGAAGGACCGGTAGAGCGCGACTGAATAGCCTGCAGCATCACTGAACGCGGCTCCCCGATTGAAAGTGCATATTCAAGCCGCATCAGAATGCCTCCAATGACCAGTTGGCGCCTTTGCGCTGTACCCCGAAGAAGGTGAACATCCAGTGCTGCTTGGCCGCCACCTTGATCTTGACCCGGGCGTCATCCTCCCAGAACCCCTTCACCTCGTGCAGCTCGATCAAGCCATCCTTGCCCACCACCATGAAGTCAGGGGTGTAGAAGGTCTTATCGGCCAGCTTCAGCTTGAGCGGCTCGAACTCATAAGAGAGGATCTCCCCAGCCAGCATCAACAGGCGCAGGTGATCGGCATAGGCCTGCTCTGTCTGGTTCATCTTGCCTGGCACCGGCCGTGGCCGTGCCCTGCCCTTTACCGGCTTGTTCCCACTGTAAGGCGTCATCCAAACACTCCCAGGCCAGCGGCCTTGTTTAACGTCATCGCGACGTGAACCAGCTGGCTGCCGTGGGTACGCTCCCACTCCTGCCAACCCTTGTTGTGCAATTCCATGTGCGCATCGTGACTAAGCGGAAAGGTCATCAGATCGTTTGCCTTACTGCCCATCACGCTTAGGCCGTGCCCGATCGCATGGTGCGCCTCTACCCCTTCGGTCTGGCCTGTCACCACGCAGGGCAGCTGGCGCACGAACGCCAGATAGTTTGCTGACTCCCAGCGCTTCATCTTGGGGCGGGGGATGTGCAGCATCGGCGGATCAGGGTCGATGGCCTTCACAGCCTGCTTGGCGCGGATCTTGAGCCGCAACTCAGCCAGAGGGTCCTGCTCCAGCAGGGCATCCTGGTTCACCCGATAGCGGGCATCGGTCTCCCGATAACCGCGCCCTGGCACCAGCACCAGCTCAGGCTCCAGTGGCGGCAAACGGCAGGCGTGGCGCACCACCACGATCGGCAGATGCCCCTGCACCTTGTAAACGCTGGCCCACCAACAGAGATCTCGTGCCTGCAACTGGGCAAGCTGAACCCCGCACCACCCGGCAACCCGAGTCAGCAGCGCCCGCGCAATGGCAGTGGAATGCTTGGCTGGGTTGAATGGCAACTGACCATCCCGATACTCGTTATCGTGGTGCCAGCACAGAGGGAGCGGCAGCCCACCCATCTCGGTGGTGACTGTCTCGCCAACACACCCCTCGCCGATCAGGCACTGGCCCACGCTGCGTAAGGCCAGTTCGCCACCGGCAGCCTTGACGATATCGGGGTGAAGCAGCGAGCTGGCCAGCTCGGGGAACTGAGCCAGCAGATCGCCCCTCTCTGTGGCGGGTACCAGCATTGCCGGACGATTGCCAAGGGATGCGCGCAGCCTGGCCAACCCATCCCCTACCGCCAGCAACACCATCCCCATCTCAGGTACAAAGACCGGATGGGTCGGGGTCATCCCAGCTTCTCTACCATCTCGAGCTTGTCGAGCAACGGGCCAAGGCGAGCGAGCAGCTGATAGCTGGCGCTACGGCGCAGGGTGGCTGATTCGGAGGCGATAACGCGACGGGCAGCCTCGGCGGCTGTCAATCCCGGGCAGGATGTGTCGATAGTGCGGAACAGCTCGGCGCTGGCGTTGATGGCGGCACCAGCTGGGTTGCTGGCCTGCTGCTGGAGGTGCTGCGCTCTGGCAGCACTGCGGCTGGTGAATTTACTATTCATGTGACCCCTTTACCTCACGGTAGTGGTTCAGCCGATCGCGAAAATACTCCTGGTACTCCGCTGGCTGTTGAGTGATGGCCTTGGCAACATCTGCACGACTCGCCAGACCGAGACGACACCGCCATACAAGGAGAGCCGCCTGCTTATCCAATTATACCCTCAGACGGTCCCTCCAGGAAGCCACGCTTCATGACCAGATTCCTCCAGCACAACCAGTCAGTTGCTGTCCATGAAGTTGTGCAGGGAACCATCAAGCTCTTACAGGTAGATTACATGAAATTATTTTTAAATTTCGAAACGGAAATTCACCAAAAAGGTTGAAATCCTGTATAAGGTAGGATAAAGTTCAAAATAGATGTAACCCCCACCACAACTAAGGAATGCACCATGGCTCTCACTGAGTTCGGCAAAGCCGTCCGCATGGCGAGAATCCAGATTGGAGAAACGCTTCTCACTATGGCAAATGCACTTAACGTGTCATCGTCATTTTTGAGCGGGCTTGAAACTGGGAGTAAAAAAGTTTCCAAAGAATGGGTTAGCAAAATCAGCACATACCTGGAAGACAAGGGCTACCCAGTACCCAAATTGGAAGAACTCGCGGCAGTATCTAACGAATCCGTAGGACTGGAAGGCCTCTCTGCACAACAAAAGATGCTAGTAGCAGGGTTCGCCAAGTCCCCCTTTACAACAGAGCAACTGGCCCGTTTTGCTGAACTGCTCGAGCAAATGAACAAAGGTGATAAATGAACGACCCTCAGCCTTACATGATGCGTGGCAATAGAGTTTTACCAATGTCTTCTCGCAGCATTGAAGTCCTCGCAAAAGGCTTTTGCGGGGCAGTTAAAATTGGCAAAAAATACAAACGTTTCGATAAGTTCTTCGAATCCCTTGTGGAATACAACATCACTTTAAACGTCGTCGATGATGAACAGTGGGCACAAGATACACATAACCTCACCAGAGGCCATTTCGATCCCGACACAATGACGATCAGTGTTCCTCAGAGCACTTATGAGCTTGCTTGCCACCGGGATCAGGATTCGCTCTCTATCATGTTCCATGAATTGGGCCACCTTCTGCTTGGGCATAAGCCGATGCTGCACTTCTCTCCGAAACCTCCGGAGGAAATTGAAGATGCAGAGTGGCAGGCAGACCAGTTTGCAGAGCATGTGCTCACCTTGCTGGGATTCAACATTCAGCAGCTGAGTTTTGATTTTGCAAAATAAAAAGCCCTGTTGTATGAACAGGGCCTTGGATGGAGCTGAGTGTTAGCGCACAAAGCTCCGAAGACAACGGGGGATAACCCATCCGCTTATCTCAGATTCGCACCCTCAGATTAGCGGTTCTCCTTGAAAATGGCAATCCTGTATGGGTTTACAGGATTGACGGCTAATCTGAGGATAATCCTTATGGCCACTGGTATTTGTTCGAAATGCGGTAACCATTGCTCCATCATCTTCCGTCCCTACTTCACAAAGAACGGAAAGATTATTCGCTCTCGGTCAGGAAGGATGTTCCCAATTCCTGTCTGTGACTGCGCAAGTCGTACTATTTAGCGCCAATAAGGCGCCAAACTACAGACATAACTAAGGGGGCTCCAGCCCCTTTTTCATTCACTAAATACAGCGAATTCAATTCTGCTCATGCCGCCACCTTCCCCAGCCCGACCTTTGCCAGCAGATCGGCAAACCGGCTCTGATACCAGTGCGGCGCCGTCTCACGCTGGCAGCGCGGATCCACGATGTTTTTGCCATAGCGCAGGCCAGCTGGGGTGATCGACCAGAACTCCTTCTGCTTATCCGGTGTCTTGGAGGATGGGCGGGTCATCTTGGCGATCAACCCTTTCGACTCCAGCAGGGCGTTGAAGTAGCGCACCCCAATGGTCACCCCATGCTGCTTGAGCCCCTCGGTTGCCGAGAAGGTAGCCCGCGAACTGCCATCGGTGGCATCGCTCGGCGCATCAATCGCGTAACTCGGCAGCAGATTAGGCAGGCCGTGCTGGCGCTGGATGGTCTGCAGCATCCCCAGCTTGCCGGAGTTGCTGACGTTCAGCATGCGGGCGGCAGTCTCAGCAAACAGCAACTCTACCTGCACCGCCTCCACATTGACCGCGGGGCTGGGCGCCATCTGGTAGTGGCCTACTTTGCGCAGAGATGGCAGCACCTCACCAGTGACCCAGCGCTTGAACTCCTTGGCCGCCGGCAGCTTGCTACCGAAGATCAGGGCATAGACCCCACCCTCATCGAGGAAAGAGACCTCCTGAACTCCGCTGGTTGTGGGGGTGTCGCGTTTCACGACATCCCCCTCATCAACATGGCGCTTCACGGCATCCCGCGCATTGCTGTAGCCCAACGCCTTGCACACATCGACAGCGCAGAACAACACGCGCCCATCCTCCTGGATCAGCCGCACCTTGCCAAACTCAGCGCTGTCAAAACTCAACACCTGCATGTCACTCTCCCGATTGTCATGGATAGGGGTAGACCCAAATATTACTGTTTATTTATACAGGTAACAATCACCGTTTGTTAGGTGCTCAAGGTGGTATATGACCTACACCAGTAATGGCAGATGTTGGCAGACCATCTTCTCGCAAGCCAGGGCCGCAAAATCCAATTGCAGCAGCTCAAGCCCGAATGCGTGAGCCCTTGTGAACTCCTGCCGCGCCCCCTTGCTCTGCTGCCAACCCGGCAAAAACGCAACTGCCTCACACTCCATCAACATAGGAATGGCGATCCGCATATAGGCGTCATGACTGAACCCATCAGGCAAGATCGCTGGGTTCATTACCACTGCCCCCTGTGCCTGGAGATACGCCTCGGCGGCGAAAAAGGCTGGCCGGTTGAACATCGGCAAACCGGTCATTGGCCCAGCGATATAGACCTTCACTCCTGTCAGGTCGATCAACCCCTGCTCGTTCAGCTCTTTCGGTTTAACAGTCATGATGGGCCTCCTCGGCCAGATCGCGATTCATGCGGTTCAGCTTCACCAGAACCGCCTTTGCCAACGCCAGGAACAGGGTCCCGCACCACACCACCGCCAGCAGCACGGCCCGCAGTGGTGCGAGTAGCAGGCGGGCGATCTGACGTGGGAACATCACTATCACCCAACCCGCCGTGATCACCCACACCACCGGCGCCTGTAGCATCTGCCACCCTACCCCACCCTCATAGGGCACATGGGCCAGCACAAACAGCGCCACAAAGACGTACATCACCAAGAAGAAACCCTTAACCATGACTGGCCTCCCGGGTCTTGGCCGCCAGTTCGCTCAGCTCGCGGCAGGTCGATACCAACCGCGGCTCATCATCTGGCCCGTCCCCGTCCAGTTCGGGGCCAATTTCCTCTGCAATCCACTGGCGAACAATAACCATCAACATGGCCAGCAACGCCAGCCAAAGCAGTCCCAGTATCAGAAACATCCATCCAAGGCTCATCAGCTCCTCCCCCTCCCGGTGGTGGTGTGTTCAGATGCGCGGGTCAGCGCATCACCGACAACATCGGCTGCCTGCTCGGCCACCGACTCAAATCCGTATTTCCCGATCAGGTAGATCGCGATCATGATGGGCATGCCGGCCTCCCTGGTGCGCTCCACCTCCTCGATAGTCAGCACCGGGGCATACCAGTCGCGGGTTGCCGTGTGCTGGGCGTAGTAGTGCATCATGACCCCACCCTCACCAGCTCGACAACCTTGCCACGGATGCGCTCCGCCTCTTCCCGCACCTCTTCAGGGTCACCAACCACCAGGTAATAACCGGTATCAGTCAGGTATTCAGTCTCTCCGAACTTCTCCGGTGAAATTGCAACCTCGAGCTGCACTCGCTCCCCCACCCAGCCGCGCACCGGCGGATAGATGGCAACCCGGCAAAATGGGGCTTCACGCACATCGCGCTCGGCGACTTCACTGAATTGACTGGCCATCACTAAATCCTCCCTGTCACTGTGACGCCGCGCTGATGCAGCGATGTCTGCAGGCTGGCGAGCTCGGCCGCCACCCGTTCAGCTGGTGCCGCGCCTTCGCGCTTCAGCACCCTGACCTCGGCGATCATCTCGCATGCCCGAATCGATATGGTTTGCCCAGTCTGAGCGGTAGGCTGAGCGGCCTGCATCATGCTCGCCATCAGCGCCTTCACCTCGGCAGGGCGCGGGGCGAACTGCCGATCGGCATCATCAGCCAGCTTGAGCACCGCTTCACGCACCAAGCCGACAGGGAACCCCTTGATGGTCAGGGCCCAAGCCTTCGCAGTGCCGGTGGCGTTGCTGTCCAGCTGGTTGGCATTGGCAGGCCAGTAAGCGATCATCATCGGGAACAGCTCGTTTGCCAGAAACAGGGTCAGCGGATCTGCAGCAACGTGCTCGGCCTGCAGAGCGCCTCGGTGCAGCACAGCCACCTCAGAGGATTGTGTTGTCGTCATAGCCGACTCCTGAGTTCGCCATGATGGCTTGGGCCTGTTTCTGGGCATTGACCAGGTTTGACATGGGGCGCTTGCGCTCGTAGCCCTCCCACTCGCCGTTCACACAGCGCGGGCGGCCGATGGAGTTCCAGCGCTTGGCCGCTGCCAGATAGCTCTCGAACTTCTGCGGGGCAAACACAGTCATCGGGCGAAGGTACTCGCTCATTTTCAGGTCAGCAGCCCAGTGAGCAGTCTTGAAGTCCACTACGAGCTGCAGGTCTGCGACCGAGTAGCCATCAGCCAGGCGGGCATTGATGTTCTGCAGGGCGGTAGGCTTGGCCTGATAGCGGCGATCAGCTACTGCGTTGAAGTGCGCCAGAACCTCCTTTGCCTCAGAGCTCACCACCAGAGTGACCTTGCGCTTCTGGTCTCGTTCGGTTTCGTCAGAAACCGGACAAGAGATCTGTTTAAGATCCTCTGTACTATCTGATTCTTTTACTTCTTGTTCTGTTGTCGTGACGGTCGGGGCCCCGATAGGCGCGACAGTCGGCGCGACAGCATCACCACTCAAGGCCGCATCAGCAAAGGCTTTGGGCGGGACGGTCGGCACCCCGATGTGTACCCCTATGGGTGCCCCATTTGTCGCGCCCTCAAACTGCTCTGTTGCGAATGACTCGCAATTAGAGGTAAACGGCTGCAGGGCTGCCTGATAGTCGTCGTAGTTGCAGATCTCGATGATGGTGCCCCAAGGGGTACCACGTAGTTCGAGCATCCCCTCTTTGGCGAACCAGCCAAGCAGGCGCTCTGTAGCCTTCTTGTCGAGACCTCGGCCGCGTTCGTCACACAGCTGCTGTCCAAGCTCGGTGGCACTGATCACCAGTTGGCCACGCATCAAGTGCCAGTCACGGCCCTTGTAGCGCAAACAGCCCGTCTCGTAGGCGGCCAGACCAATCAACCGCATCCAGGCTGCCAGCTTGGTGGCATTGCGGGCCCAGTCTGCTTGCAGCAACGAACGCCAGCACACCACATAACCACTGCGACGGTTGTCACTCATGTTGCTGCTCGCCTTCCTGTTGATAGGGGCGGCCACAGAGGCCGCCAGTCTAACTACATCACCCATGGCGAACCTCCTGCAGATGCTGCAGCAGGCATTGCAGATGGCGCTGGGCCTGCTCGGGGGTAACCGGGATCTTGAGCCCGCTTTTCAAGCTGCCGTAGACCAGAAAGGTGCCGCTGGTACCATCAACCAGGCGCGGCAGTACCTCGGGGATCACGTTGCGCCGGGTGGTGCCATTGCAGCTCCCGCACGATTTAACAGGGGGGTGAGCACGAGACCACGCATTAATCTCGTCCAGCTCCGCGGCATCCCACTCTTGCCCAATGGGCTTGATATCCGTATGATTTTCCATGTTCACATCCTCGTTCGATGCTTGGATGCTTGAACCATGGCCCCGACTGTTGACGCAGTGCGGGGCCGCCTTGTTTCTACTTGCTGGCGCTCGTTGGCAACTGCCGAACGTTGACTGCCGTGGTACTGATCAGCCCCAACACATGCTCTGCGACCTGAGTGCCGATCCGCTCAATCTGGCCGTGCTCCATCCGGTCGATAATGCCGTCAGCGCGAGCGTCGTGAATGGCCTGCATCAGCGAGCCAAACACCGCCTGTGCCAACAGCACCTGCTCAACCAGATCGTCATCACTGACGACGCCGGCAGGCAGCTCTACCAGAACCTTGCCGCGGCTGGCTGACCAGGCCTCAAGAATCGCGTTGTCACCGGTGAGTTCGGTGATCGCGACAGCCTCCGCCAGTGTGATGTGGCGATCGTCACAATCAGGATTGAGCTTCTTGCAAAACTCCCCAGGTTTGCGGCCCATCAGTCGCGCCAGCTCGCTGGCGTTATAGCGATGACCAATGCCGTAGGCAGCAGCCATCACATCAGATGACCGGAAAACTGCCTGAGCTTTTGCCATTGTGTCATTCCGTTGCTCTGTCATAGTTGTTCCTAACTGCTAGTTATTGCCGTTCAGCAAATGCTGATACAATCGCCCGCCCCTCATCAGTGAGGGGTAGAGCTGCAAGTTCAGATTGGCTCAAACCTTGCAGCTTGAGCTTGGGTA
The DNA here is from genome assembly GCF_001921245.1 of Aeromonas sp. YN13HZO-058. NCBI lineage: Bacteria > Pseudomonadati > Pseudomonadota > Gammaproteobacteria > Aeromonadales > Aeromonadaceae > Aeromonas > Aeromonas sp. YN13HZO-058. The sequence goes on from NZ_MQSY01000080.1 coordinate 50,189, forward strand.
CCCAGGTCACTGGGACCTTGCCTCTCCGGAACGCATTGCTTACCCCCTCGGGAGTAATGTCCAGTGCGTTAGCGAGAGCACTCTTGGAGCCAAATCGAGTTATCAGGGTATGCATGGCGTCCTCTGGTCTTTTTTACAGCTCAAATCATAACTCTTGGTTAGCAAATCTAGCAAGAGGTTAAAGTTAGCACCAGATCACAACATAATAACCGGACGTTAGGATATGGATGAGAAACAGACACAAATGGCGCGTTACGAAGCCGATAAAATGGCATTCGCCGAGCGACTCAACCTCGCTCTGGATGAACTTGGATGGCCACAGCGGGGCAGAATTGCCATGCTCAAGCGAACTCTTCGAGAGGACCTGTCCGAAATATCGGTGCGCAAATGGCTGAGAGGGGAAGGCTTGCCAGAGGTTAAAAGACTTGGTGAGCTGGCCAGGATCACCGGTAAGAGCGTGCAGTGGCTACTTACAGGAACCGATACGGGTGAAGGCAATGTCGAGCCTCAGCCATTCCCCATCTATCAGGTGCCACTTATTGCTTGGGTCAGCGCTGGCGAGTTTAGGGATTGCGGGGATGTACCAACCCTTGAAGAGGCTGAAGAAACCACAATAAGTCCGGTGCGCGTGGGAACCAGAGCCTATGCGGTTCGAGTGAAGGGTGACTCAATGGTCGCGCCGATGGGGGGCAAATCTTATCCCGATGGCACCATCATCATCGTGGATCCCGATGTTGAGCCGGCGCCCGGGAAGAAAGTCATCGCCCGTTATGGCAACGACATGACCTTCAAAGAACTGGTGATGGATGCAGGCCAGTGGTGGTTGAAGCCATTGAACCCGCAATATCCAATGCTCCAGGTTAATGAGGATGTCCACATCTGTGCAGTATTGGTCTGTTCGGTGATGATTGAATAGCTGCTTGCATCTTAACTTGCATTGCAATTTGCAAGCAGCTGCCCCTTGAGCAGCTCAAACTCCTGCTGGGTTATTTCGCCACGATCACGAAGCCACACCAATTTCCCCAGCTCGTCAGCGACACTGCCGCCATTCATCTTGGCAGCCGCTACCGCGTTACTCGCACACTGCTTGATGAGTGTTTCAACTCTTGCTACCCATATCTCTGCAGCTCGTCTTGCGTGCGCCACCACTGATGAATCAGCCCTGTGCTCACTTGCCAGCAGGGTGATAGTGACCAACTGAAAATCTTGGTCTGTGGTGGAGATCAATACCTCTATGCTTGCCAACGTACCAGTACTGATCTTCTTGGCTGTCAGGCCACCAAGCAAAGCCCCGACGCCTCCCAGCATCACGCCGCCGATCACCGCCCTCCCCAGCTGGCTTCCGCCCTTGGTCTTGGTGTGCGTTGCGCCAGCGGTTTCATGCACCTTCACGCCTATGACCTGCTCGCCCTGGATGATCTTGCGACAGTTGCGATAGCCATCGTAGTAACGAACCGCCAGTTTATTGCGGACTAGATCGATCCCTACCCCATTCCAGGCTCCTTCGGCCCAAGTGTGATAGGTGGCAACAAACGCCTCCAGCTGTTGCTTGACGGCCAACTGTTGCGACAGCTCTTCCCCGACGCTACCCAGCAGACTCGACCCGCATTGAGGGCAGACCCGCTCACCTTCATCAGCCAGAGCGAGGCAAGCGCGACACTCCATCAGTTCACTCATATGGACTCCCTCCCATAAAGAAATCCATTTTTGCACCAAATGAACCCATTTGAAAAAAAATCGACAAACTTAACTTTTGGCTATTGACCAAAAAAATAACCGATATATCCTAACCAAAAGTTAGGATATGTGTTCAGTGCGAAAGACGACCCCAGCCGGAGGGCCAGCGAAAACTGGCAGCGGTGGCAACATACCGCTTGGGAATATAACACCGGCAACCGGGCTGATTCACCTCCCCGCTCTCCCCTTGAAAGGTGTAATACGTGCCGATAAGGGTGACCGGAAAACAAAATCAGTGACCGGCTGGCAGCTGGAAAGACAGCGAAGTTACAGCGAACAAAGCGAGTGGCGGGTCTGACTCCCCAGCCACCCACCCGGTGAAAGGCCGGGACACAACTGGGATTGCATTGGGGTGGAGTGGAACCACGCTAAAAACCACAGCTGATTACCGCCCTGCATGGCACGGATTCAGTAACCAGTGCAATCCACAGTTGTGGTGATAACCATCCCATATGCTGCGAGCAGCCGGGAGGTGCCGATAGGAAGTGCAATCGTAGGACACCACAGCCAACCGATTTGACCACCCCAAGGAGGTGATCATATCTCCCACCGCAGGGTTACGCGGTCGCCTGGTCCCGCTGTGAAGCGCCACCCAGGCCCTCGCCGAGAGGCGACAGTTTCTAAATGGTAGGTCTGCCCGTGAGGGCGCACTGGTGCCGACAACAAGAACGGCTGACTCGCTGTGAAGCGCTCAGCCTCACCACAGGTGCAACGCATGTGGTTACTACTCCTGATGTTGATCTGGCTGCTCGGGCTGGCAGCTGACCAACAAGCAACACCAACCGTCACCTCCATGGCGGCGCCATCAAGGGCAGTTCCACCGCTCACGATGGCACAGGGCTCCAGGCCCTGCCAAACCAGCCCGACATGCTCTCTCCTGGCCCCGGCAACGGGGCCCTTATCCCACAAGCGATAGCGGCCCATCAGCGGGTCACGGACTCCCATTGCCTGTCGCTTGTGTGATGAGACCAGTTAAGGAATGGCGGAGGCATCAATGCACCCAAACGACTTTATTACCAAACACATCAAGGAAACGCTGGAGAAAGAACAATTCCCTCCCCATGCAATCTCGCTTGGTGTTACTGAAGCAAAACGCCATTTCGATCGGACACCCAGCTTTGCCAAGGGGAAGGTGTTTGATGAGTGCCTCAAAGCAGCCCGTGAAGTCGCAAAGGTTGCAAAGAAGGCGGTATCAGCCAAGAAGACCAAACCCTAATTCAGGGGACGGATTACAACTGATTGATGAGGAACACATGAATCATTACTCCGAGGCGCTGGCCCTCTTGCAAGCCCAGCCAGACCACGAACTCAAGCAGATTGGGGACCAGTGGCAAACCCCCAAGGCGCTGGCATGGGGCCTGTTCCACCAATTCGCCCCTACTCTGGGACCGGTGGTGCTCGACATGTTCGCCGACGATTGCAACTCCCTGTTGCCTAACTACTACGATGCCGAGGACAACGCACTCATCCAGGACCTGGCGGCAGACCTGCGCCGCCTTGGGGGGGCTGCCTTCGCCAACCCCCCCTACTCCCGCCCCTGCGTGGATAGCGACGGCAATGCTATCACTGGGATGGAGTCAATCCTCAACTACTGCCGCGAGCAGCGGGCTCTTGGTGCCAAGATCATGCTGCTTATCAAGGCCGCTACCAGCGAAACATGGTGGCCGGAGGATGCCGACTTTATCCAGTTCATCAGCGGTCGCATCGGCTTTGAGGTGCCGAGCTGGTACGTCCCGCGGGATCCGAAGAAAGATAAGCCAAGCTCCAGCGGTTTCGCCTCCGCCGTGGTGATATTCGATACCAGCTGGCAGGGGGAACGCCGCCCAGAGGCCAGTCTGCGCCGTGACGACCTGGTTACCACCGGTCAACTCATCCTCGACATGATCCACCGGCAGGCAGTAGCACTCAACGAAGAGGCAAGCCGGGCGATCGCGTCCACCAGCCCAGTAATTCCAGTGCCAGAAGCAAAAGTCATTGCTGAACCAACAGCATCGGGGCAACTCGCCACACTCATTACAGGTATTGAGCCACTCCAGGACTGGCAGCAATTCCCGGCAATCAAGGCAGTCATCTATCAGATTGATGAGGCCGAGCTACTCACTCCAGCCCACACCCGACTGCTCGCAGGATACATTCGAGATCTACTGGATGATGGTACCGATGAAGATCACACGCTCAGCCACGCCACACGGATGGCAAAGCATCTACTGAATCCGAATGAAGAACAGCTCATGCTGGCACTGAACGACGGGGAGGCAGCATGAGCTTAATCCAGCAGGTTGCAGAATGGGTACATTCTAGATCTGGGGGCGCTATCAGCCCTGAAGTGGCGATCGAGTTCTCCCTTACTGTCAGCGAGGCCAGTGTTGTGATGGGACAGATCCACAGAGAGTCCCGCTTCACTACCCGGGTTGAGCACTTCTGCCTAGTTGGAAATAACGGCAGTGGCCGACATACCAGCCGCCTCTATGTGGATGCAGTGAAGCCGCCGCAGTGGCGCAAGACCCCAGTCATTGGCACTTGCGGGGATCAGGTGGTCCGGTTCGATAGCGTCACCGACGCCGAGAACAAGGGCGGCTTTGTTAGGGTTGGCATCACTCGCTGCCTTGCCGGCCAGCAGGAGAAACATGGAGGGTACCGCTGGCAGATAGACACCACCAAAGGAGCAGGCAAATGCACCGCTACAACTACATCCTGAGCGCCACGACCGAACTGGGGTCTGCGCCGGATCGCCTGACCGGCACCATCGAGGCACACCACCCTATGACCCCACAACAGATCAGGTTGGCGGCCATAGAGCAAGCGCCAGCCCAATATCTCAACTTCAACGAGCTGGAATATCAGGAACGTGAAGGGGGAGTTGATTGAGCGGCTGGCCATCTTGGTTAGCACCACATTGTTTCTGGCCACTATGGCTGTGATGTAACAACGACTGTCCGGGAGGACACGATGGATATCAGACTCTACCAACGCAATTACCGGGATGACCTCAAGCAAGCCATCCAACAGGAGCAAAGCGCTAGCTACATCGATGCCGCCCTCTCCTACAAGAAGGCCCAACATCACGCAGCAAGCGCCAACATGTTGGACAAAGCAAGGTTTGCAATGGCTCGCCGTATTCATTGCCTCAAGATGGCTAATGACCCGCAATGGAAGCAGGTGAACTCCGAGTACCAGCAACGCTATCAAGCGATGGAGGCATTATGATTGAACCAATCGAGAAAATTGAACAGAAAGAGCTGCTGGTGATGCTTGGCAAGGGACGGACCGCGCTATATCACCTGCGCAATAAAGACGCCACGTTTCCCAAGCCAATCGACCACCAGCCATTGCGCTGGATCAAATCACACGTTATGGACTGGATTAACAGCCACAACCGGACTCAAAGCCACTCCTAGCTCACGCTGGAGGACTGACCACCAAAGCTCATAAGCTGCCCGTTGGTCCTCCAGCCAGTCATGTTTGTTGTAAACAGCCATTACACCCAGCAGAGCATGACCCAACATCACTTCGGTGATATGGGGAGCAACCCCCATTTCTGATAGCCTCGTAGATAGGGTTCGCCGAGCATCATGGATCCGCCAATGGGGGATCCCCAAGTTACTGCGTAAGCGGCTCACCAGCCGATTACACGAGTGGATCTCCAGAGGACTATTCCCCTCCCCTTGCCCAGGGAACAGATAAACAGAGTCCACCGACGCCATCCCAGCCCGTTCGAACAGTTGCTGACCTACTGATGTGATGGGACGACGGATAGGCTTACCGGTCTTGCTGATCTCCGCCGGCACCGTCCAGACCATAGACTCGAAATCCAGGTCTTGGCGCTTGAGCATTCTGGCCTCGGACAGTCGGCACCCATAGACCAGACAAAGTAAATGGATCACCTTGTTACCGGTACCTGCCCGGCTCGCCTCAATCGCTCGCCAAATCTTGGCAACCTCGGCTACCGTCAACACCCGGTGCCCGGTCTTAGCTGGCGCCCCGACATCCCGAGCTCGTAAGCTCATCATGTTGGGCACGTTGATCGTGCCCCGGCGGATATGCCAGTTGAAGCATGCTTTCAACCCGGTAATGACCGAACGGGTAACACCGGGTGCTCTTTCGCTTATGGCATCGAAATAGCTCAGCCACATGTCCATAGTAATCTGATTTAGGGGCTTGTCTGGTAACCGGTTCTTAACCGAAGAGAAGGTGTAACGGTAGTTCTTCTGCGTGCCTTCACGACACTCCCGCATCACATACTTCTCGAACCACTCTTCAAACAGAGCTGCAGGTGTAGGCTCTTCACTGGTTTTAACAATCTGCTCAGGGCCAGCCTTGATTTCCGCTGCCTTGATCCTGGCATCCCGAAGAGTCACCGCAGGGTAACGGCCAATCGAGGTTCTGACTTGTTTCCCATCACGCATATGACGCACTTGGAAGGTGATCAGCCCTTTAGGTGACACCCTTATGCCAAGCCCATCACCGTCAGTGACTTCGCTCTGGCCGGAGTATGGTTTACCATTGACGCCTCGCAGCCAGCTGTCTGTAATTGCCATAGCTCACCCAATAAAGTTTTGTACTAACAAAATACCATGTTTTGTACTTTGAGTTGTACTAATTGGACGGTGAACATAGGCAGACAGACACAAACAGCAAAGAATTTATTGGGTGCTCAGATAAAGCTGAACACATCATCAAGAACCATATAATCAAAAGCTTAGGCGATAAAACAAGAACACATGAGCACACCCAAGAACCAAACAACACAGCCAACATTCTACTTCCACGATTATGAGACCTTCGGCATCAGCCCCGCCAAGGACAGGCCGTCGCAGTTTGCCGGTATTCGTACCGATGCGGATTTCAACCTCATCGGCGAGCCGCTGGTCATCTATTGCAAGNTGAGACCTTCGGCATCAGCCCCGCCAAGGACAGGCCGTCGCAGTTTGCCGGTATTCGTACCGATGCGGATTTCAACCTCATCGGCGAGCCGCTGGTCATCTATTGCAAGCCGCCGGCGGATTATCTGCCGGAGCCGGAGGCCTGCCTCATCACCGGTATCACGCCGCAAAAGGCGATGAAGGACGGACTGTGCGAGGCGGATTTCATTGCCCAGATCCACGAGCAGTTTGCCACCCCGAATACCTGCGTGCTGGGCTACAACAGCATTCGCTTCGATGACGAGGTGACCCGCTACACCCTCTATCGCAACTTCTACGACCCCTACGCCTACAGCTGGCAAAACGGCAACTCCCGCTGGGACATACTCGACATGCTGCGGGCCTGCTATGCCCTGCGCCCGGAGGGGATCGAGTGGGCATTTGACGAGGAGGGCAAGCCGAGTTTCAGGCTGGAGAAGCTGACGGTGGCCAACGGCGTGGCCCACGCCAATGCCCACGATGCGCTCTCCGATGTGCTGGCCACCATAGAGATGGCCAAGCTGGTGAAAAAGGCCCAGCCCAAGCTGTTTGGCTATCTGTTTGAGCTTCGCAACAAGAACAAGGTCAAGGCACTGATCGACGTGGTGACCATGAAGCCGCTGGTGCACGTTTCCGGCATGTTCTCCCCCTGGCAAGGGTGCGTGAGCTGGGTCTCGCCACTCGCCTGGCATCCCACCAACCAGAATGCGGTGATCATGGTGGATCTCACCCGCGACCCTACCCCGCTTATCGAACTCACCAGCGAGGAGATCCGCGAGCGGCTCTACACCAAGAAAGAGGAGCTGGGTGATCTGGCGGGTATTCCGGTCAAACTGGTACACATCAACAAGTGCCCCGTGCTGGCGCCGGCGGCCACCCTGACCTCCGAGCGCGCCGACGAGCTTGGCATCGACCGGGAACAGTGCCGCAAGAGCCTGAACCTGCTGCGGGCTCACCCCGAGGTGCGGGAAAAACTGGTGGAGGTGTTCAATCAGGAGTTTGCCGGCAGCAATGACAGCGACCCCGATACCCAGCTCTACGCCGGCTTCTTTGGCCACGGCGACAAGTCCACCATGGATCTGGTGCGTGCCACCCCCGCGGATCTGCTGGGTGACCGGGAGTTTGCCTTTACCGACGCGCGGCTGCCGGAGATGTTGTTCCGCTACCGCGCCCGCAACTGGCCACACACCTTGAGCGAAGCGGAGCAGAAGCGCTGGCGCCTGCACTGCAGCGACTACTTCAGCCGCCGTCTGCCGGACTATGTGCCCCGTCTCGAGGCGCTGGCAGAGCAGAACCAGAGTAACGAACGGAACTTTGCGATTCTCAAGAGTCTCTATCGCTATCTGGAAGATTTATGAGTTGTGAGTAGTTTCACAATAAATCCTTCCCGCCCATCCCCTTCTTCAGGTCATAATGACGAAGGGGATTTCCCCAAAAAACCAATATCTTGCAACACTCAGGGCAAATGCCCCAAACGCAAGAGATCTGTTTGGCCGAACGGAAGCCATTTGCTGATGCCTCGTCACCACGCATTGCTCGGATTACTGACCCTGCTGCCGCTGGTAGCCAACGCCGCATACCGGTTCGATGTGCCGGACTATCTTGCTCGCCTGCCGGAGCAGACCTATCGCATCGTCGAACACAACTTCAGCAGCCTCTACCAGCAGACTGACTTCACTCCCCAGATCACCAACAGCTACTTCAACGGTTCCCATCTCTACAAGTTTGTCGGGGTGCCGCTGGCCATCAGTGCCCAGTCCGGTTTTCAGCTGGAAGTATTTGGTCAGGCCTATAACCGTGCGTCACAGGCGTATACACACCTGAGCGAGGATATGTCCCTCTATCGGGTGATGCGGGTTGATCTGATGGGGAACCCCAATGATCAGCTGGCCATCGGCTTCGGTCTGGGGGTACCCATCACCCCGTTGCTGACCCTCAAGGCGATCGCCTCCGGCAGCGACATTCCGGGCTACGGCTCTGCCAAATACGCCATCGGCTTTGAGTGGCGTTACTAACCGCTGACCACTATTAATTGAAACAATTCAGGCTCCGTGATGGAGCCTGAATTGTTTGTGGTGACGCGGTGATCAGGTGTAGCGGATCACCCGCCCCTCGCCCCCTTGCAGGGTCACGGTTGTGCCGACAGCCTGCCCTTGCCAAAAATCGGTTCCCCCTTCCGGCAGCAGAAACTCTTGTGGTTGCCCCTCCCAGTTGAACAGGCAGAGCAGAGTGCCGCCCTCTGGCAGGCTTACTTCGCCGCAGGCAAAATCCATCGACTCGAAACGGGCAGAGGGGGCCCGGGCCGCACAGAGCTCAAGTAGCTTGTGCAGTTGCGCCGCCTGCTCCTCATCGAGATCTTGCAGTCGATCACCGGCCAGCATCATACCGCCACTCGCCACCAGCGCAGCCAGATGAAAGCTGTATTCCGCCTCGCTCGCCTGCTGGCTCGGCAGATCCCGCAGGCAGATGCAGTCGGGGTCGAGGGCCCAGAGCTTGTCATTTTGCCAGGCGCGGCAGAAGGCCTCGCGGGCAATCTGGCGATAGCGATGGCCATTGCGCTCCACATCGTCACTCACCCGCATGCCGTGCACCAGGCCAAGGCTCGGCCAGATGGGAGCGTTGCAACCGAGCAGGAAGGCACCTTTACCTGCACCACGCAGGATGGCGGCCATGCCGCGCCGGTAGGCTTCAACCCGGGTGGCAGCCGGATCGTGGAAACGGCCACCGTGGATGGCGCCCCAGAAGTTGGCATCGAGCTTGAAGTAGTGGATGCCCCACTGCTCACGCAGGGTACGGAACACCTGCTCGAGGTGCGCCTGCACCTCGGGGTGAGTGCCGTCCAGCACATACCAGGGAGTGCAGCGCCAGCCGCCATAGGTAACCCGTTCGGAAGGGAGCGGCAGGCCGTCATCCCCCTTCACAAACCAGTCGGGGTGATCCAGAAACACCTGCGAGCTTGGTTCGGCAATAAAGGGGGCGACCCAGAGGGCAGGCTCACAGCCAGCCTGTTTGATCTCGGCAGCCAGTGAGGCCACCCCTTGCTCAAACTTGGCCGACGGGGTGAGCCAGTCGCCCATGTTGGCCTGATAGCCGTCGTCGATCTGCACATAACGCAGGGCCGGGAAACGCTCGGCGCGCACCTGCAGGTTTTCGCGAATATCGGCAGCGCTCACATCCGCGTAGTAGTGATACCAGGAGCACCAGCCGTTCGGGCGCTCACTTACCTTGCCGATCAGCGAGCCGTGCTCGGCCTCGATCAGCTGTGCCAACTCGGCCAGCAGATCCTCGCGCTCCGCCCCTTCGAGGCAGATCAGCGCCTCGCTCTGCCAGTGCTCACCGGCCGCGAGTTCCCGCCCTTCGCAGTTCATCAGGATCTGCAAGCGACCATCCGGGTAGAGGCGAAACTCCCCGCCAAAACGGTGGCAGCTGGCAAAGGCAAGCAGCAGCCACCCCTTGCCATGCTCCACCAGCAGCAGGTTGTGAATGGTGTGGTAGCCGTTGTCATCGGTGATGCGATAGACGCTGGCATCAGGACAACGGCCAACATGTTGCGGTGATTGCCAGCTACCCATGGTCTGGGCCAGCATCTGGAATCCTTCGCCATAGATGGCGCTCTCCACCGGCAGGCCAAGCTTGCCGTCAAACAGCACCCAGCGGTCAACTGATGTGGCATCAGAACCGGTGTTGTCGAGTCGTACCCGGCACAGAGGCCCTTCCCACTGACGGGTTTGCAACAGATGGGGTGGCAACGCGTTATCGTTCGCCAGCTGGCGAACTCGGGACAAGAGGGATGTCATCACTACTCCTTGTAGTTCGAAAAAGGGTTCTATCAGGGACCTTTCAAAAAATGCCAATCAAATCAGCTTCAAATGAACTGATTTCAGTTGTTATTGTTTTAATGCCGCGACCCGGCCTCTCTGGTAAACTGCGATTTTTCTTCCCAGTCGATGAGGCTCACGTGATCGCGCAACGCGCCTTGCTGTACTTTCGTGACTTTATGGTCATCGTCGCCTGCCTGCTGGCAGGCAAAACCGTGGCAGCCATCCTGCCGTTTGCCTTTCCCGGCAGCATCATCGGCATGCTGCTGCTGTTCGTGCTGCTCTCCCTGCAACTGATCAAGCTGCACTGGGTCGAGCTGGGCGCTGGCTTGCTGCTGCGCCACATGGGCGTGCTGTTCGTGCCGGTTGCGGTCGGACTGGTGGCCTGGCTTGAGCCCTTGCGCCAATCCTTCGGCGTCATCATGCTCTGCATCGTGCTCGGGATCGTGCTGATCCTCGCCACCGTCGGTCGGCTCTACCAGAGGATGAACAAATGATCTTCTGGCTAGCGATTCCCCTGACCCTGGCGCTCTATTTCGCCACCCGCGCCCTCTATCGCCGTCTGCCCTGGCCCATCATCAATCCGGTGCTGGTGCCGACCGCGGTGATCATCGGCCTGCTGCTCTGGTTTGATCTGCCCCTTGAGCAGTACGAGCGCGGCAGCAGCCCCATTACCATGCTGCTGGAGCCCGCCGTGGTAGCGCTGGCGCTGCCGCTCTATCAGCAGGCGCGCCAAATTCAGGCCAAACTCAAGCCCATCCTAATCTGTACCCTCGCCTCCGTCTTGATCTCGGTGTGCACAACCCTGCTGATCGGTCACTTTATGGGCACAGATCCGGCACTGCTCGCCTCATTGGCCACCAAATCGATCACCACCCCGCTCGCCATGAGCGTCAGCCAATCCATCGGCGGCATTCCCGCCATCGCGGCGGCCGTGGTGGTGGTAGTGGGGATTGTCGGTGCGCTGATCGGCTACCCGCTGCTCAAATTGCTCAAAGTAACCGACCCGGAAGCGCAAGGGCTTGCCATGGGGGCCTGTGCCCACGCCATCGGCACCGCCACCTCTGCCGAAAAGGGGATCACCCAGGGTGCCTTTGCGTCGCTGGCCATGGTGGTGTGCGGGATCCTCACCGCGGCCGTTGCGCCCCTCCTTTTTGCCATCTATCACTGGCTGATCTGATCACCCCATTGACCACCTGTTGACCATTCCGAGGGGCCTGCTGGCCTCTCGGGGTGCGACCTGCCGCACAATTTGCACAAGACAAACGTTTCCATTACCATCCCCCTCCGTTTGCCCATCAGGGCGTGAGCCTGCTCACACATTTACCCGAGCTTGCTCCCTACAATGGCCGCCCAATTGGCCTTTGAGGACACACTATGCATCCCCGTTTTGCCAAGCCATTCGATACCCTCTCTGCCCCGCTCAAAGCAGCCGTGCAGCCCATGCTGGATAGTGCCGACTTCAACGCCCGCTTCACGCCGGAGCAAGTCGCCACACTGAAAGCCGCCACAGGTCTCGATGATCGCGCCCTGCGCCTCGCCCTGTTGCCGCTGGCCGCCGCCTGCTCGGTGGCGCCCATCTCCAAGTTTTATGTCGGTGCCATCGCCTGCGGCCTGAGCGGCAGCTGGTACTTCGGTGCCAACATGGAGTTCTCGGGTCAGGGTCTGTTCCACTCTGTTCACGCCGAGCAGTCCGCCATCTCCAACGCCTGGCTGGGTGGTGAGACCGGGATCTCTGAAATCACCGTCAACTACACCCCTTGCGGCCACTGCCGTCAGTTTATGAACGAGCTGAGCACCGCCAAGATCCTGAAAGTCTCTCTGCCCGATGACTTGAGCGCCCTGCAATCCTTCCTGCCCCACTCGTTCGGTCCGGCGGATCTCGACATCACGGATGCGCTGATGAGCCCGCAGGATCACGCAGAGCTTCAGCTTCAAAGCGAAGACCCGCTGTGGCAAGCCGCGCTTGCCGCCGCCCGTCAAAGCTACGCCCCCTATAGCCAGGGCTATGCCGCGGTGGCGCTGCAGTTTGCCGATGGCCGCATCTTCTCTGGCCGCTACGCCGAGAACGCCGCCTTCAACCCCAGCCTGCCGCCGATGCAGATGGCCTGCGCCCATGCGGTGCTTAACGGCGAAGATCTCGCCACCATCCACCGCGCCGTACTGCTGGAGAACAAAAACGGCCAGATCAGCCAGCGTGACTCCGCCCAGTCCACCCTCAAGGCGCTGGGCTCGGTCGAGCTGGAGTATCAGGCGGTCTGATCCCGGCTTCGCCTCGATAAACGAAAGCCCCCGCACCTTGGTGCGGGGGCTTTTTTACTGGGATCTATCACAGGAGTCTGCCCTTGATCTTCACGGCTTGGCGCGGTTGATCACCCCGTCAAACCGGTTATTGATCAGACAGGCTTGAGCCGCGCAGTGAAGTGGCGCAGCAGCGGCGGCTCGTAGTCAAAGGTGAGCCCGCGAATCTCGCTGGCCCGCGCTTTCACCGCGATCAGGCAGTCGGCCACATAGTCCATGTGATCCCGAGTGTAGACCCGGCGCGGAATGGTGAGACGCAGTAGCTCAAAGTCTGCCGCCTCTTGCTTGCCGGTAGCGGGGTCACGCCCCAGCAGCAGTGAGCCTATCTCCACCCCGCGCACGCCCCCTTCCAGATAGAGCTCGCAGGCGAGCGCATGAGCCGGGAACTGCTCGGCTGGAATATGGGGCAGCAGCTTTTTGGCATCGACAAAGACCGCATGGCCGCCGGTGGGGGTCTGGATAGGGATGCCCGCCTCGGCCAACCGCTCGCCGAGATAGGCCACCTGACTGATGCGATAGGTGAGATACTCCTCATCCATCCCCTCCCGCAGGCCGATAGCGAGCGCCGCCATGTCCCGTCCGGCGAGGCCACCGTAGGTGACGAACCCCTCCATCGCCACGCAGCGCACCTGTACCGCACGGAACAGGTCGAGATCCTCTTTAAAGCAACAGAGCCCGCCGATATTGACCAGCCCATCCTTCTTGGCCGACATGGTGAAGATGTCCCCCAACGCGAACATCTGGCGCACAATCTCCTTGATGCTGCACTTCGCATAAGCCGGATCCCGTTCCTTGATAAACCAGGCGTTCTCGGCAAAGCGGGCGGCATCGATCACCACCGGAATGTGGTGGCGACGGGCCAGCGCCGAGACCGCCTCCATATTGGCCATGGAGACCGGCTGGCCACCGGCGCTGTTGCAGGTCACCGTGATGATCACACCGGCCACGTTGTCGGCCCCCAGGGTTTCGATAGTGTCGCTCAGGCGACCGAGATCAAAATCCCCCTTCCAGGCGTAAGGGGCCGTGGTGTCGAGAGCCTTCGGGGTGAGCAGGTTGATGGCACGCGCCCCGGCCAACTCAACGTGAGCCTTGGTGGTGTCGAAGTGGTAGTTGGAGATAAAGACCGGCGCCTTGCCCTTGCAGCGTTTGACCAGTTCGGGAAAGAGGATCTGCTCCGCCCCGCGCCCCTGGTGGGTGGGCATCACATGCTGGTAGCCAAAGATCTCGCGCACCGCGCGCTCGAGCTCGACGAAGTTGCGGCTGCCCGCATAGGCCTCATCCCCCATCATGATACCGGCCCACTGGCGATCGGACATGGCACCGGTGCCGCTGTCGGTCAGCAGATCGATATAGACATCTTCGGCCAGCAGCAGGAAGGGGTTCCAGCCAGCGGCCTCAAGGGCGGCGCGGCGCTCGGCGCCAGTGGTCTGTTTGATGGGTTCGACCATCTTGATACGAAACGGCTCGGGTATACGACGCATAAAAGACTCCTCACCGGCGCAAGGCCAGCGTGTTTAAATCAGGGATTGGCAAAGAGGCCGGGGCGATCAGGGTCGTCCGGCTGACAAATTCAAACGGCGGGTGCCGCCAATCAGCGGTGAGGAAAGTCGAAGGTGAGAATGGGATCCCGGGTATACCAGTGGGCGAGCAGGCAAACTGCCCGGGGCGTAGCTGTCATGATTGGCATCACTCCCCTCCATATCGGTTGTAAACAGTCGGTGGCCAATAAGATCCATTGATAGGTGCTGCCAACGGGCAGCCTCGCCACGTTAACGGCAGGTTAATTTTCAAACAAGGGGCGCACCGACGGGCTGTGCGCCCGCTCACAAAGTGCGCACTCACTCGACCCGACGCGATTCTCGATGATCCACGAGGCGCCCCGCTTCGTTAAGCTGTTATCCCGTTGAATTGACCCCGTTCACGCTACCTCGTTGCCCACAGCTGGAAGACCCATGCATCGCAAACCCCATCTGCCCGAGAAGATCTGCCCCGTCTGCCAACGCCCCTTCAGCTGGCGGCGCAAGTGGGCACGCTGTTGGGAGGAGGTTCGCTACTGCAGCGAGCGCTGTCGCCACGCTCGTCACAGCAGGCAGCAACCTGAGGAGGAGCGAGTCTGATGGAGCTGCGCCTTGTCCTCGGCGATCAGCTAAACGCCGGTCACAGCTGGTTTCGCACACCGGATCCGGCAATCTGCTATCTGATGGCAGAGCTACGGCAGGAGACCGACTACTGCCGCCACCATCGCCAGAAGGTGCTGGCCTTCTTTGCCGCCATGCGCGCCTTCGCAGCGGCACTCACCCAAGCGGGCCACCGCGTCTGTTACCTGACCCTCGATGAGAGCGCCCGCTGGCCCGACTTACACGGCTTGCTGGAGGCCCAGCTCGAAGCACATCAGGCCAGCAGCTTTGCCTGGCAGAGCCCGGACGAGTGGCGCCTCGCCAGCCAGTTGAAAAGCTGGGCGGCGGGCCTGGCCATCCCTGCCACTGAGGTAGATAGCGAGCATTTTCTCACTCCCCGCGATGGCTGGCAGCGCTATCCCCACAGCCGGATGGAGTTCTTCTACCGCGCCCTGCGCAAACAATACAAAGTTCTACTTGATGAGCGCGGCCAACCACTTGGCGGACGCTGGAATTTTGATGACGAGAATCGCGCCAAACTGCCGGCGAGCCAGCCGATCCCGGAACCTCTCACCTTTGCCAACGAGGTAAGCGAGATTGATGCCATGCTGACCCGCCACGGGGTCAGCACCATCGGCGAGGCAGATGCCAGCAGACTGCCGTGGCCCATCACAAGGCGCCAGAGTCGCGAGCTGCTGGCCCATTTTCTGGCCCACTGCCTGCCGCACTTTGGCCGCTATCAGGATGCCCTGAGCGAGCAGGGCTGGAGCCTGTTTCACAGCCGCTTGTCGTTTTCCCTCAACAGCAAGATGCTTCATCCGCTTGAGGTGATCCGCGCCGCCGAAGCCCACTGGCAGGTCAATCAGGCCACCATCACCTTGGCGCAGGTGGAGGGCTTTATTCGCCAGATCCTCGGCTGGCGCGAGTTCGTTCGCGCCCTCTACTGGGAAAAGATGCCCGACTATCAGCGCAGCAATTTTCTCGGGGCCAACCGGCCGCTGCCCGACTTTTTCTGGAGCGGTGAAACAAACATGGCCTGCGTGCGCCACGCCATAAACCAATCCCTTGAGCACGGTTACGCCCACCATATCCAGCGGCTGATGGTGACAGGCAACTTTGCCCTGCTGGCGGGGATCGATCCTGACGAGGTGGATGCCTGGTATCTCGGTATCTATGTGGATGCCATCGAGTGGGTCGAGCTGCCCAACACCCGCGGCATGAGCCAGTTTGCCGACGGCGGCCTGATGGGCAGCAAGCCCTACGCCAGCAGCGGCGCCTATCTCGAGCGGATGGGCCACTACTGCAAGGGGTGCCATTATCAGGTGAAAGCCCGCCACGGCGACGGAAGTTGCCCCTTCAACAGCCTCTACTGGCACTTTCTCTGGCGCAATCGGGACAAACTGGGCGGCAATCCCCGCCTCGCCCTCCCCTATGCCAATTGGGATGGCCAAGCCGCAGCGCAGCAGCAGGCCATTCTGGCGACAGCGGAGCAGTACCTGATCAAGCTGGAGCAGTTGTAAGCGGGCCACGCCCCTGACACATGCCCCTGACAACAGCGCAGCGATTTACGCTGGCAATCAGGCGTGCCATCGCACCAAACACCAGCCTGTAACCGGCAAGCAGACGGAGATCCCAATCCTGCGCAGAGCGGTTGAATATCCTGTGGCGGCTGATTATGGTGGTGGCCACATCAGGAGATCAGTCAAGGAAAGACGATATGGAGATATTGGTTCTCGGTGGCGGCGTGATTGGGGTAACCAGCGCCTGGTATCTAGCCAAAGCGGGTCACAAGGTGACCCTGCTGGAGCGGCAGAGTGGCGTCGCCCTTGAAACCAGCCATGCCAACGCCGGGCAGATATCCCCGGGCTATGCGGCCCCCTGGGCGGCCCCCGGCATCCCGCTCAAGGCCGCCAAGTGGATGTTGCAAAAGCATGCCCCCTTCACCGTGCGCCCCACCGCCGACCCCTTCCAGCTGCGCTGGATGCTCAGAATGCTCGCCAACTGCACCCCGACCGCCTATGCCACCAACAAGGGACGCATGGTGCGTCTGGCCGAATACAGCCGCGACTGCATGAAGGCACTGCGTGACGAGTTGAGCATCGATTACGAAGGGCGCCAGCTCGGCACTCTGCAGCTGTTTCGCAGCCAGTCCCAACTCGATGCCAGCCAGCGCGATATCGAGGTGCTGGAGGAGTATGGCGTTCCCTACCAGTCGCTGGATGCCAGCGGCTGCGAAGGGGCAGAGCCTGCACTGGCGCGGGTGCGCGGCAAGATCGTCGGCGGCTTGCGTCTGCCCGGCGACGAGACCGGCGACTGCTTTCGCTTCACCAAGGCCCTTGCCCTTGCAGCCGAGAAGCTCGGGGTCAAGTTCGTCTTCAACTGCGATATCGACGAGATTGAGGTTGCCCGGAGCCGCGCCGTGGCGGTGCGGGCGGGCGAGCAGCGCTATCGCGCCGATGCCATCGTCTGTGCGCTCGGCAGCTATGCCACCGGTTTTTTGCGGCCGCTGCTGCGCCCGCTCGGGCTGGAGCTGCCGGTCTATCCGGTCAAGGGCTACTCCCTCACCCTGCCGATGATCAACGCCGACGCCGCGCCGCGCAGTACCGTGCTCGACGAGACCTACAAGGTGGCCATCACCCGCTTTGACGAGCGGATCCGGGTCGGCGGCATGGCGGAGCTGTCGGGCTACAACCTCGCTCTCAATCCCAGACGCCACGACACTCTGGCGATGGTGGTGGGGGATCTCTTCCCCGAGGGGGGCGATATCAGCCAAGCCGAGTTCTGGACCGGCCTGCGCCCCATGACGCCGGACGGTACCCCGCTGGTAGGGCCGAGCCCCATTCCCGGTCTCTGGCTCAACACCGGCCACGGCACCCTGGGCTGGACCATGGCGGCCGGTTCGGGTCAGCTGTTGTGCGATCTCATCAGCGGCAGCGAGCCCGCCATCAGCGACGAGGGGCTGACTCTGGCCCGTTACGGCTAAGCGCCAACGCTGTCGGGCTATTTCACTTGCCAACTACGCCCTCAGACAACAGCAGAGGACGTTCTCAACCACTTTATTGACAGGCCACCGCCATAAACGGTGGCCTTTTCGTCTGATGTTGACCTTCTCCCTGTCCGCCTGTCGCAGCTACGCTGTCCCTGCCGGTTAATGCAGCAAACGGCACAGAATATTGCGCAATTCGACTTGCGCAAGCCGCCACAATCCGTAATGTGGATAGACGCATTTTTCGCAGCGCATATTTTTTAAATGGCCTGTAAACCGCTTGTAAAACAGGCATCGCCAGACAAGGGGTTACGGGTGTCACCGCGAGTTTCTTTAGCAGCAATCCAGGGTAGGACAATATGAAAAAAGTAGGTTTGGTCGGTTGGCGTGGCATGGTGGGATCGGTTCTGATGAGCCGGATGCAGGAAGAGCAGGATTTCGCCCATATTCAACCCACATTCTTCACCACCTCCCAGGCCGGTGAGGCCGCGCCCAACTTCGGCGTCGATGCCGGTACTCTGCAGGATGCCTTCGATATCGAGGCGCTGGCCAAGCAGGATATCATCATCACCGCGCAAGGCGGCGACTACACCAAGGATGTCTACCCACGCCTGAAAGCCGCTGGCTGGCAGGGTTACTGGATTGACGCTGCCTCCTCCCTGCGGATGGAGAAAGACGCCGTCATCATTCTGGATCCGGTTAACGGGGACGTCATCGAGCAGGCCCTAAACGATGGCATCAAGACCTTCGTTGGCGGCAACTGCACCGTCAGCCTGATGCTGCTGGCCCTCGGCGGCCTGTTCAAGGCCGACCTGGTGGAGTGGGTCAGTGTCGCCACCTATCAGGCTGCCTCCGGTGGCGGTGCCCGCCATATGCGCGAGCTGGTGACCCAGATGGGGATGCTGCGTGATGAAGTGGCGGTCGAGCTGGCGGATCCCGCCTCCGCCATCCTCGACATTGAGCGCAAGATCACCGAGAAGACCCGCTCCGGCACCCTGCCGGTGGACAACTTCGGCGTACCGCTCGCTGGCGGCCTTATCCCCTGGATCGACACCAAGCTCGACAACGGCCAGAGCCGTGAAGAGTGGAAGGGTCAAGCCGAGACCAACAAGATTTTGGGTATCGAGAACGCCGTCATTCCGGTGGATGGTTTGTGCGTGCGGATCGGCGCCCTGCGCTGCCACAGCCAGGCCTTTACCATCAAGCTGAAAAAGGATGTGCCGCTGGCGGAGATCGAAGCCCTGCTGGCCGCCCACAACGACTGGGTGAAAGTGATCCCCAACGATCGCGACATCACCGCCCGCGAGCTGACTCCGGCGGCCGTCACCGGCACCCTCAGCATTCCGGTTGGCCGTCTGCGCAAACTCAATATGGGCCCCGAGTATCTGGCTGCCTTTACCGTGGGTGACCAGCTGCTGTGGGGCGCCGCCGAGCCGCTGCGCCGCATGCTGCGTATTCTGCTGGCGCGCTAATCCGCCACAGCAGCAGAAACAACAAGGGCGGGGAGTCACACTCCCCGCCCTTTTTCATTGGCTATGTCCCAATTACGTGTTGAAAGGCTAATCTTGAAGTAGGCCATCACCTTGAGGTCTACCATCATGGATACCCCA
>NZ_MQSY01000006.1:0-54291 GCF_001921245.1 Aeromonas sp. YN13HZO-058
CAGCGGAGCGGTAGTTCAGTCGGTTAGAATACCGGCCTGTCACGCCGGGGGTCGCGGGTTCGAGTCCCGTCCGCTCCGCCATTAATTTGAAAGGCCTTCCCGAATGGGAAGGCCTTTTTGCTATGGGTAGTTTTGCCCATAAGACCCATAGATTTGCACTCCAGAACCAACACCAGAGCCCGGCCACACGACCGGGCTTTGGTGTTTTGAGCCTGTTTTTGAGCTGACGCATCCCGCCACGATGGCAATACCTTCCCCTGTTGGCGTTCTTGCCACGGTTTTCACCTCTGTATCGCAGCACATCCCATGTTGACCATATTGTTTCACAGCAAGCTGATAGATCTTGATGATTAAATCAGACAATCTGGTAACGGTACGTCATCGCTCCCGCTTGTTTGTGTAATCCCCATGTTGGTTATGGATTTATTACGTTAAAACAGTCTCTTATCAAGAGATGCCAGTTATATGGGGCTGTTCCGCAGGAGAAATCGCACACCAATTAAATGATAATGATTATTGTTTGAATGATCTTGGCGGGGTCGTTACAATGCGAACCGATTAATAAAGTGCTTTTCAAATGAGCCTTTGCTAATGCTGCTCCTGGCCGGATGCCAGGGCGTTGTAACGAGTGAAGTAAGGGAATACGCCACTTTCCTACTAAAAACGTTCAGGCCAAAACATGACAACAGTGAAACCGAGCAAGCTTGCCTTGCTGATCTGCTCCCTTCTTGCGACCCAAGCCCATGCTGCCGAACAAGAGGTGATGGTCGTCACCGCTTCCGGCTTCCAGCAGAAGATTGAAGACTCAGCAGCCTCCATATCTGTGATTACCCGTGAGCAGCTGGAGAAGCGCGCATATCGCGATGTGACCGATGCCCTGAAGGATGTGCCCGGTGTGGTGGTGACTGGCGGTGGCAGCAGCAGCGATATCAGCATTCGTGGTATGGGTTCGAAATACACCCTGATGCTGGTTGATGGCAAGAAGGTGGATAGCCGTGGCACTCGCCCCAATAGCGATGGCCCGGGGATCGAGCAGGGCTGGTTGCCGCCATTGCAGGCGATCGAGCGGATTGAGGTCGTGCGCGGCCCCATGTCATCCCGTTATGGTTCCGATGCCATGGGTGGTGTGATTAACGTGATTACCCGCAAGACCACCGGTCTGGCCTGGCAGGGGTCGGTTCACGCTGATTCGACCTTCCAGGAGAACAAGGATGCCGGCAACAGCTTCCAGACCGATGCCTATACCGCAGGTTCATTGATCGATGGTGTATTGGGGCTGCGTTTCAATGGTCAGCTGGCGCATCGTGGTGAAGACAAATTTACCCAGGGCTTTGCCGAGCAGGAGACCCGCAGTGGCACGGCGGTGCTCAGCTTCAAGCCTGACGACCATAACCGCTTCGATCTGGAAGCGAGTCGCAGTCTGCAGGATCGGGATCGCACGGCCAGCAATTCACTGGATGCCAAGGCGAAAGATAGTCTTAACCGCTACGAGCGCACCAACTATGCGCTGACCCATGATGGCCAGTATGAGTTCGGCTCGTCCAGCAGCTATCTGCAGCAGGAGACCAATACCAACCCCGGCCGCAAGATGGAGCTCACCAACACCATCGCCGATACCCATACCCAGTTCATTCTGGGGGATCACTACCTGAGTGTCGGTGGTCAGTATCGCTATGAGGATCTGCACGATCAGGGTAATACCCTGAAAGTGGCCAACCCTGCCGAGCAGCTGACCCGCTGGAGCTGGGCGATGTTTGTCGAGGATGAGTGGTCACTCACCGACAGCTTTGCCCTGACCGGTGGCGCACGCATGGATCGGGATCAGAACTACGGCACTCACTGGAGCCCGCGCCTCTATGGCGTCTGGCATCTGGATCAGAGCTGGACCCTGAAAGGGGGCGTCTCGACCGGTTATCGCTCCCCTGACTTGCGGATGTCTGCGGCCAACTGGGGTCAGGTCACCGGTGGTGGCAGCCTGGATGGCATGCTGGTCGGCAACCCGGATCTCAAACCCGAGACCAGCGTGAGTGAAGAGATCGGCCTGCTGTGGAACGGTCATCAGGGCTTCAACGCCGGGGTAACCCTGTTCAACACCGACTTCAAGAACAAGATCTCCGAAGTGCGTCGCTGTACTGACAAGCAGCAGCCTGCCTGTACGCTCAATGGCCACAGCTATGACTTCATCAGTGACCGGGTCAACGTCGACAAGGCGAACATGCGCGGGGTCGAGGGGATGATGGATTGGGCCATCAACGAGGATTGGTCGGTCAGCTCCAGCTACACCTTTACCCAGTCCGAGCAGAAGAGTGGCCCGCTGGCAGGTCATGCCCTCAACCAGATGCCCCGCCACATGTTCAACGGCAGCGTAGACTGGCAGACCACCGAGGATCTCAGCCTCTGGTCACGGGTCAACTTCCGTGGCGAGACTTCCGAGTACCTGAGCCGGGTCAAGATGGCGGAGGGAACCCCGTCCTACACCTTCTTTGACATGGGTCTGGTCTACAAGGCCAACAAGCATCTGGATCTGACCGCTGGCGTCTACAACCTGTTCGACAAGACGGTGGATTACAGCAGCTATGGCACTGTGCTGGACGGTCGCCGCTACAACCTGGGTGTGACCTACAACTTCTGATAGGGAGCCTGTCATGCGGCCGCCCTCTTCGGATGGCGGCCGTTTTTATTGCGCGTCCGTCAGGGGTTATGCCTGATAGGGGGCAGCTTGCCAGGTATTTCGCCCCAGTCCCTTGGCCTGATACATGAGGGCGTCAGCCTGTCGCAGTAGCTGGTCGGCATCAGCCTCTCTCTTTGCGTCTACCCAGACGGCCCCGGTACTGATGGAGAGGGTCACCTCGCCGCTGCTGGTGTGCAGGGTTTGCCGGTTGCTCTCCAGGCAGATGCGCTTGGCCCATTGCTCTGTCTCTGCCAATGTGGCCAGCGGTAGCAGCAGGCAAAACTCTTCGCCGCCGATGCGGGCCAGCAGGGCCTCTTCGGGCAACAGGTTGCTCACCGTGGTGGCCAGCTTTTCCAGCAACAGATCCCCGATGCCATGACCAAAGCGGTCATTGGTCTCCTTGAAGTGATCCACATCGAACAGCAGCAGGGCACAGGGATCCCCGCTTGCCAGTCGTTGCTTCATGGCGGGCATAAATGCCCGTCGATTGAGCAGGCCGGTAAGGGGGTCGGTACTGGCTTGTTTCTCCAGTCTGGCATTGGCGCGGCTCAGCTCGGCGGTGCGGCTGGCGACGGCCCGGCGCAGTTGCACGATATAGGCCACCATGATGAGTCCCGCGGCCAGCAGTAGCCAGGGACCGAGGTGGATGGGATAGACAGTCTCGACATGCATCCACTTGCGGATGATCCGCTCCCGATCGCTCTCTTTGAGCTTGGCGAATCCCTCTTCCAGCCGGTTTAACAGGGCAAGGTCGCCCTTTTTCACCGCAAAGCGGATCTGGTCGGTATAGAGGTGGCGAACCGGAATAAAGCGGGTGGGATCTTCCGAGGTATAGATGTAGAAGTTGGCGACCTGCAGATCGGCGATAAAGGCTTTTATGTCGCCCCGAAAGGCCGCCGCCAGCAGGGTGTCATTGTCATCGAAGGTCTGCAGTCTGGTGCCGGGGAAGTAGCGTCTGGCGTAATACTCTTCGTAGCCACCGGCTACCACTCCGACCGTTTCATGGAGCAGGTAGTAGTGGACATCGGTGCCGCGCAGTTCGCTCGAGAAGAAGAGCTGGGAGTCTAGCTGGGCGAGGGGCTGACCATAGTCGAACAGCTTGTCCCGCTCCGGTGACCAGAGCAGTCCGGCGTGAACGTCCGCCTTCCCCTCATGGAGCAAGTCGAGGGAGCCCTGCCAGTCGACCAGCCTGAACTCGATCTTCTGGCCGGTCACCCGGGCATATTCACGCCACAAATCGATCAGCAAGCCATCCGGCTGGCCCGACTCATTGATATAGGAGAAGGGCTGCCAGGCTTTGGAGTTGGTAATGATGATCGGCTCTTCCGGGGCTTTGGCCCAGGCAGGCAGGGCAAGAGCGAGCAGCAGGAGCCCCCATCCGATACTGACTATGACTCCTGTCCTGGAAGAGGCCATCCTTGCTCCAATCCGTTGCCGTATACCGTCCCGTGGTCACCGATTATCACCGCCTTTCTCATCGAAGAACAAGCGTTCAAATGATGAAGTTTGCATGATGAAAAAGGCGCCATGACAAGGCTGGCGGATAGAGTGACTACTTACAGCGGCAGGCTGATCCGCGCTTCCAGTCCCCCTTGTGGTCGATTGAGCAGGGTGAGCTCGCCGCCGTGTTGATGGACCAGAGTGCGAGCGATGGAGAGCCCCAGCCCCACGCTGCCCGACTCGGTGTTGCGCGCCTCGTCCAGCCGCACGAAGGGTTTGAACACATCCTCCAGCCGCGCCGGATCGATCCCCGGCCCGTTGTCGCAGACCCGGATCAACAGCTCTTCCTTGCAGCGTTCCAGCGACACTTCGGCGCTGCCGGCATATTTGATGGCGTTGCCGATCAGGTTCTGCAACACCCGGCGCAGGGTGTTGGCTCGGCAGGCGTAGACCTCTTTACCCTCCGCCAGACAGGTGACCGGCTGGCCGGTATCGGCATAGTCATCGCACAGGCTGACCAGCAGGCTGACCAGATCCAGCTCGCGGGTGGCCTCCTGCTGCCCCTCCTCGCGAGCAAAGCTGAGGGTCGCCGCCAGCATCTGCTCCATCTGTTGCAGGGTCTGCTGGATCCGCTCCTTGTCCTCGCCATCGGCCAGAAACTCGGTGCGCAGCCGCAGGCTGGTGATGGGGGTGCGCAGATCGTGGGAGATGGCCGCCAGCATTCGGGTTCTGTCCTGCACGAAGCGGTCTAGCCGGGTGTGCATCCGGTTAAAGGCCTGAATCGACTCACGGATCTCGGTCGGCCCCACCTCCTGTAGCGGTTCGATATCCTCGCCGCGACCCAGCCGCTCGGCGTTGCCTGCCAGCTGCTGTAGCGGGCGGGTGGCACGGCGAAACAGCAGCACCATCAGCCCGATCACCAGACTGGCGACCAGCATCAGGTTGAGGGTGGTCTGCCACGACCAGCTGCCCGCCTCCTTGTCGACCAGCGAGCTGAACTGCAGCCAGCCCCCCTGCGGCAGTTCGATGGAGCCATAGAGCCGCATATCCCGTGGCGGGGGCGGCCCCTTGCGATCCCGCATCATGCGGGCGTGATGTTCCCACGCCTTGCTGCGCTGGGTATCCTCTTTCAGCTCGGCGCTGATCTCGACGGTGAGGCCGGGGGGATAGTTGAGGCGCGAGCGCACCAGTTGCTCGAAGCGGGGGCTGCGGTTGTCCGGTTGCAGCGGCTCGTCGGAGAGGCGCAGCAGCAGGGTCTCGCTGCGGCTCGCCTTGAGGATCTCGTCATAGAGGGACGGGGGGGAGAGGGAGAGCAGCCTGACCACCGAGATGATCCGCTGCATGGCGTTGCGGCTGTTGACGAAGCCGAGCGCCTCTTCCCGATCCGTGCGGTAGATCTGGATGCTGAGCAGCTGGATCAGGATCAACCCTGCCAGCGCCACCAGAATGATCTGGCCGGTCAGCCCCTTGGGCCACATCCGTGCCCACAGTCGTCGCAAGGTGCCCACTGCTTAAACCTGCGCCACGTCGGCGGAGAACATATAGCCGCCACCCCAGATGGTCTTGATCAGCTCCGGATTCTTGGGATCCCGCTCCAGCTTGCGGCGCAGGCGGCTCACCAGGGTATCGATGGCGCGATCGAAGGCTACCGCCTCGCGGCCACGGGCCAGATCCAGCAGTTGATCCCGGCTCAGCACCCGCTGCGGGCGTTCGAGAAACACCTTGAGCAGATCGAACTCGGCGGTGGAGAGGCTTAAGCCCACCCCATCCTCATCGACCAGCTCCCGACGATTGACGTCGAGCAGCCAGCGATCGAAGCGCAGATCCCGGGTCAGGGTCTCGGCGGCGGGCTGGGTCTCGGCCTGGGTGCGGCGCATCACTGCCTTGATGCGCGCCAGCAGCTCGCGCGGGTTGAAAGGCTTGGCCAGATAGTCATCGGCCCCCATCTCCAGCCCGATGATGCGGTCGGTCTCTTCCCCCATGGCGGTCAGCATGATGATGGGCAGGTTCGATTTGACCCGCAGTTCGCGGCAGAGGGTCAGGCCATCTTCACCCGGCATCATCAGATCCAGCACCAGCAGGTCGAACTCCCGCTCCTCCAGCAGTCGCTTCATCTCCTTGCCATCTCGGGCGCAGCTGACCCGCAGGCCGTGCTGTTCCAGAAAGCGTTTCAAGAGATCGCGGATCTCGCTGTGGTCATCGACCACCAGAATGTGGGTGTTGCCCTGGTTCATGAATACCTCCCCCTGCTTGGCGTTGGCACGAGTATACGAAAATCCGCCCGGCGGTTTGTGTCAAAGTGTGCCAGATCCGCACGATGCCACACTCTGCTACAAAAAAGGGCGATGCTGGCAAAGTTCAGACACTGGACGGGTGTTTACTTGAGGGCAAGGCAAGAGCGCCGAACCAGAATCATCCCTACAGGAGATAGACCATGAAAAAGCTGACCAAAACCCTGCTGACCGCCACCCTGATCCTTGGCCTGCCGTTGGGCGCCTATGCCGCCAGTGAAGCTGCCCCCACCGGCCAGCCCGGTGCCATGGTGGACTGCCCGATGGATGGCGGTGGCATGATGGGTGGCAAACACCACGGTGGCCGCCACGACAAGATGGCCCGTCTGCAGAACATGACCCCGGAGCAGATCCAGGCCAACCTGCAGCAACGTTATGACCGCATTGAAGATCCGGCCAAGAAGGCGGAGTTCATCAAGAACCTCAACGAGCGTGCCGCCGGCATGACCAAGCACGCCGAAGCGATGAAGCAGTTCGCCGAAGCGAACCAGTAACAGCGTCTGCTGTTGCACATGACAGTGACAAACCGAAGGGTGGCCGAGGCCGCCCTTTTTGTGATCCCATCGATCCATTTTTGCTCGAATCGTTATCTTGCTGTCGCTTATGTGAGCGATGGCAAACGCGCCATGAGCGAATTGCAAGATAATGCCCGCTCTTATAACAAGCTGCAGTTAGCAGTGGCCGTCAACAGGAGAGGGTATGGGTTGGGATCTGGGGACAATCAAGGGGCGATATACCGCCGTTTTTCTGGGATTCATGGTGGCGGTCTGTGTGCTGACCGTTATCGGTATCCAGTTATGGGTCAAACCCGAGCTGCAACGGGCGGGTGAGCAGAATCTGGTGCTGCGAGTCAGCGAGATTGCGACCGACATTCGCGATCAGCTCAACGGGGTGCAGAGCCAGTCACGCAGTATCACCCAGCTGGTTGCCCAGCTGCCGAGCGAACAAATCGATGCCGTTCTCCCAGCTCTGATCGATCAATATGGCAATGCCATGGTGTTTGGTGGCGGCATCTGGCCTATGCCGGATCAGCGGGAAGCCGGTCGCATCAAGTTCAGTACCTTCTTTCATCGGGATGGTGCCAACAAGCTGATCCCCAACACCTACTGGAACTCGGCCGAGGCGCCCAACTATTTCGAGCAGCCCTGGCACAGAGCCGGGCAGCAGGCGGCGAAAGGCATGTGTGTCTGGGCGGCGGCTTACAAGGATGGTGCCAGCCAACAGCCACGAACCAACTGCGCCATGGGGATCTATCGTGACGGTTCCCTCTACGGGGTGTCGACCATCGATGTGACGCTGGGTTTCTTCAATGATCTGGTCGCCAAAAAAGAGCAGGAGATCGGTGGTCAGGTGATGATCGTCGAGGCCGACGGCAAGATCCTCAGCAAGAATGGTCGTTTGAGCGGGGATGTGGTGCTGGGCAACCTCTCATCTCACGGGGACTATCCCTTTGCCAGCGCCATCGCCAGCCTGCTGGGGCCGGGTAATGGCGCCGCGTTGCAGCGGACCACTTTTCAGGATCTGGGTGAAGAGCAGACATTGCTGATGCAACCCATCGAAGGAACCCCCTGGTTGTTGGCTGCGGCGCTGCCGACCAGCACCCTGACCCACGACAGTCAGGAGGTGCTCAAGACGCTGGCAGCGATCCAGCTACCGCTGGTGGTGCTGCTGTTTGCACTGATGTTGATGGCCATCAAGCAGCTGGGCAGTCGACTCGACACCCTCAAGCAGAACATCGATGCGCTCTCGGCCGGAGATGCTGACCTGACTGCCCGGATCAGGGTCAAGGGGCACGATGAGCTGGACCATATCGCCCAATCGGTGAACCGCTTTATCGCCTATCTGCAGCAGATGATGTTGCAGGTGACCGAGACCACCGAGCTGATTACCCGTGAATTGTCCCAGCTGGATCAGCAGACGGGACAGGCCAGACGCATTCTCGGTGAGCATGCCGCCGAGACCGATCAGATAGTGACAGCCCTGACCGAGCTCAGCTCCACTGCCGACAGCGTGGCGCACCACGCGAGCGATTCTGCCAGCTTTACCGAGTCAGCCAATGGTCAGGCGATTCAGTCCCGCAAGGTGGTGGGTCAGGCCTCTGCCAGTGTGGCTGCGCTGATCGATGAAGTCGATCTTGCCGCGACCAAGGTATTGGGGATGCAGGAAGATGCCCGCAAGATCAGCAGTGTGCTCAGCGTGATCGGCGATATTGCCGCCCAGACCAACCTGTTGGCACTTAACGCGGCCATCGAGGCGGCACGGGCCGGTGAGCAGGGGCGTGGTTTTGCCGTGGTGGCCGATGAGGTGCGAGCGTTGGCGGCGAGAACCCAGAATAGCACCGCCGAGGTGGGGAGCATGCTCTCCCGGTTGACGCAGGGGGTGGCCGAAGCCGTGGTGGCCATGGAGCACACCAAGCAGAGCTGTCAGGCGGCGACCGAGAATACCGAGCAGGTGACCGGCGGGCTCGACAAGATGGCGGATGCCGTGGTGCAGATCAACGATCTGGGCACCCAGATTGCGACTGCGGCAGAGGAGCAGAGCCGGGTGACCGAAGAGATCAACCGCAACATGGTCACTATCCGTGACATGGTCAATCTGCTGGTGGATAACGGGCAGAATACCGAACAGAGTTCGGCCACCTTGCTGGAGTCCAATCGCCAGCTGGTGGCACTGGTGCATCGCTTCAAGGTGTAACAAACCGATAATGAAAGAGGGGGAGCCTGATGCTCCCCCTCTTGCTATCTGTGCCGGTGCGGGCGTGTCGCCCTGGTCCACCGGACGAGCGAACTTAGCCCTGAGCCTTGTCGGTCAGGTCTACTTTCTTGACGGTTTCGCCTTCGAACTTGATAACGACGTTCTTCTTGGCGGCGTCGGTATCTTTCAGCAGGGTCTTGGTGGTTTCTGCCAGCAGCGGAGAGGCCTTGTTCAGGGCATCCAGATCATAGGTCCACACTTCCAGGCCAGACTCGGTCTTGGTGGAGGCCGGTGCGCCCAGCTTCTCTTTGATAGCCTGCTTGTTGGAGCCGCCTTCCTTGATATCCAGTGCCTGTTTGATGGCTTCGTTGGATGCGCTGTCCACAGCACCGGATACGGCGGTATTGGCCGCATCTTTTACGCTGCTGGTGACGCTGTCGGTCAGCGAGTCCATCAGGCCAGCATTGGCAAACAGGGGCAGGGTGGTGAGGGCTACCAGCAAAGTCTTTTTCATTTTCTACAGCTTCCATGGGGTCAATGAGGCGGCTATGAAATCAGCAAAGATATTGGGTGTCAAGCGAGGCGCACAATTAACATTTCTGTTAACTGGATCTCATTTTTCACCGGCCGCAAACAGTTTTGGGATCTCCCGCACCAGCCAGCTCTTGGCCTTGCCCATGGTGTCCCGCCGCCAGGCCAGCACCACCTGCAACTGATGACGATATTCGGGGCTGATCACCTTGAGCCGTCCGGCCCGGATGTCCTCCTCAATCCAGCTTTGCGGCATGGTGCCGACGCCGATCCCTGCCAGCAGGGCGTCGCGTTTTTCCGCCATGGTGCTGACGGTGAGGCGCGGCTGCTTGTCCAGCAGGCGATAGGTGAGCACCGGTTTGCGCAGCGCCGAATCGGCTACCGCGATGGCGCGGTAGCGACGCAGGGTTTCGTCTGCCAGCGGCTCCGGCTCCTGATGCAGTGGGTGATCCGGATGGGCGACGTAGAGCATTACCTCTTCCTTGAGCACCTGATGCTTGATGCCGGTCATCATGATATCGGGGTTGATCGAGGAGATAAGCAGGTCGGCGCGGCCATCTTCCAGACACTCCCAACTGCCCGCCAGCACCTCAGCCCGCAGCCGCAGTCGGGTATCGGTCTGCTCGGCCAGCTTCTCCACCAAGGGGTAGAGGGCCTGCACCGGGACCAGCGCATCGACGGCGATGGTGATGTCGGTCTCCCAGCCACGGGCCAGCGCCCGGGTCTCGCCCACCAGATGCTCGGCTGCCTCCAGCAGCACCCGGCCGCGTTCCAGCAACATGCGTCCCGCCGGAGTGAACTTGGTGCGATGGCCGCTGCGGTCAAACAGCATGGCATCCAGTTCGTCTTCCAGCTTCTGCACCGTATAGCTCAATGCCGAGGGCACCTTGCCCAGCTCGTCGGCCGCTGCCGCGAAGCTGCCACGGCGGTCGATGGCGTCCAGCACCCGGATTGCCTCCAGGGTCAGCGCCCGTTCCTTGTTCGATTCCTTGGTCATTTAATACCTTCAATTTTTTTGAACATGTTTGCCAGTTTATCTCGCTAACAAGTTAGGCCAAGTGTCTTTAATATTCAATCAACGCTTAGGCAGGAACGTCGAGCGGCCAAATATGCGGGAAGTTCCGCACTGTGACACACCCAATCGGTCTGTCTGATGTCGGTGAAAGAACAACACACTATTTGAATAACCTCTTGCATGGATGCATTGATTCTGGCCGAAAAGGCCTTGGCAATGACATATAAAACAAGAGATTGAATGAACATGAAAAACGTAATCAAGATGCTGGCCGTTGCAGGCCTGATGACCACAGGTTTCGCCAACGCTTCCGTACCGGCTGACTTCAACGCCATGCCCGGCGTGCTGTTTGTGAACTGGAATGCCACCGCCGCAATGGATGGCAAAGCCAATCCGATGCTGGAAGTGCGGGATGAGTCTGGCGATCTGCTGGCATCAGTCCACGCCAACCTGACTGGCACCCAGCAGGTGCTGATCCCGAGCCGTACCCAGGGCAACCTGACCGTCAGCCTGGCTGGCCAGAGCAGCGAATACCGTATTCCGTTCGGCATCGGTGGTGGTAACCCCCGCTAAGTCGAACCCCGGATAGATGAGGAGCAGACCATGATGCAATTGAGAGCCGCAGAAGCGCGGGGCAAGGCCAACTTTGGCTGGCTGGACGCGCGCCACAGTTTCTCCTTCGGTCACTACTATGACCCGGAGTGGATGGGACACTCGGTGCTGCGGGTGATCAATCAGGATCTGGTTGCGCCGGGTGGCGGATTCGCCACCCACCCTCACGCCAATATGGAGATCCTCACTTGCGTGCTGCAAGGCACCATAGAGCACAAGGACAGCCTCGGCCATGCCGAGCAGATCCCGGCAGGGGATTTCCAGCTGATGAGCGCAGGCAGCGGGATCCGCCACAGCGAGTACAACCCCTCGCAGACGGATCCTCTCTCCCTGTTGCAGATCTGGATCGAGCCGAACGAGTTCGGCACGCCACCCGGCTATCAGCAGAAGAAGATCGAGTCCAGACCGGGCATGACGCTGGTGGCGTCACCGGATGGCGAGGATGGATCGCTGCGGATCCGCCAACAGGCCCGCGTATGGCGGCTGGAACTGGCCCCGGGCGAGACGCTCGAATGGGCACTGGCTGGCCGACACGGTTACCTGCAGATGATTTCAGGGGAGCTGACCGCCAACGGTCTGGCTGCCCGACCCGGCGACGGGGTACTCAGTCGTGATGAATACCGGTGGGAGTTGGTCGCAACCAGTGCCACTCAAGCCCTGTTATTTGACCTACCCTGAAGCAGTCAGCGGTGATGTGACACAAACGAGGAAGATGAAATGGACAAGATGAAAGATGTAGCACTGCTGGCGGGTCGTGTACTGCTGGCGCTGATGTTCGTGATCGCTGGCTGGGGCAAGATCGGCGGTTATGCCGGGACCCAGGGTTATATGGAAGCGATGGGGGTGCCGGGCTTTATCCTGCCGCTGGTGATTTTGCTGGAGCTGGGTGGTGGCCTTGCCATCGTGCTGGGTCTCTTTACCCGCAGCCTGTCGGTGCTGATGGCCGGTTTCACCCTGATGGCCGCCTTTATTTTCCACTATCAGCCTGCGGAACAGATGCAGATGCTGATGTTTATGAAGAACGTCTCCGTCGCCGGTGGTTTCCTGGCGCTGGCGGCGGCTGGTGCGGGTGCCTTCAGTGTGGATGCCCGCCTCGGCAAAAACTGGTAATGCCCTGAAGCGTCAAGTTTTCCAATGCCTTTTGGCCGGTGCAACTGCACCGGCTTTTTTCTGTCTGCGTTTTCCGGATCGATCAGGCGGCGAGCCAAATCTGCGGCACCCCTCATGATTCCGCCTCTTGCTTGCCACTGGCCGCAAGAGCCTTTTGCATCTTCCCCCCCGATCCCCGACAATTCCCACTCCTGTGAAGTGACGGAAATGGCTCCTCTTTTCCGGCGCTCATCCCCTCTTGTGAATTGGCGGGAGTCGTCCATGTTTACCCTCTACCACTCCAATCAGCTGGATCTGCTCAAGGAGCTGCTGGTCAACCATATCCGGCAGGCCCCTCTCTCTCACCCCTTCGATCGGGAGCAGATCCTGGTGCAGAGTCCGGGCATGGCCCAGTGGCTCAAGCTGGAGCTGGCCAAGGCCTTCGGCATCGCCGCCAATATCGACTTTCCGCTGCCCGCCAGCTTTATCTGGGAGATGTTTACCCGGGTGCTGGCGGATGTGCCGCGCCAGAGTCCCTACAACAAGGGCTCCATGAGCTGGCAGCTGATGACCATTCTGCCCGCCTTGCTGGAGCGGCCCGCCTTTGCCCCGCTCGCCGCCTATCTGGGTGGTGGAGATGAGGAGGATCCCGCCAGGGATCCCGAGCAAGTTCGGTTGTGGCAGCTCTGCCAGAAGGTAGCGGATCTGTTTGACCAGTATCTGGTCTACCGGCCGGACTGGATCGCCCGCTGGGAAGAGGGGGGGGGACTGATCGGCACAGGCAGTCAGGAGCTGGCCGGGGTGAGCGGCCAGGATTGGCAGCCGGAGCTGTGGCGCGAGCTGGTGGCCCGCACCCTGGCGCTCTCTCCGAGTGGTTACCACCGCGCCAACCTCTACGAGGAGTTTATCCACGAGCTGGCGCGCACCGCCNCTGGTGGCCCGCACCCTGGCGCTCTCTCCGAGTGGTTACCACCGCGCCAACCTCTACGAGGAGTTTATCCACGAGCTGGCGCGCACCGCCGATCTGCCGGGCAAGCTGCCGCAGCGGGTCTTCGTGTTCGGCATCTCGGCGCTGCCGCCGCGCTATGTGGAGGCGCTGCTGGCCCTCGGCAGCCGGCCGGAGGTGGAGGTGCACCTGTTCGTCACCAACCCCTGCCGCTACTACTGGGGGGATCTGCTGGATCGCAAGACCTTGGCACGGTTGGAGAACAAGCTCAAACCCGGCACCGATATCGAGACCCTGCAGGGCCCCGCCAACCCGCTGCTCGCCTCCATGGGCAAGCTGGGGCGCGATTACCTGCATCAGCTGATGGAGCTGGAGGTGCCGCAAATCGAGGCTTTCGTTGATATCGACGAGGTGGACGCTAGGGGCAATGTCAGCCTGCTGCGCGCCATCCAGAAGGATGTGCTGGAGCTGGCCGAACGGGGCGCCGGTCAGTTCGATCTCGACAGCAGCCACCACAAGAGCCCGATCGATCCGGCGGATGGATCCTTGCAGATCCACGCCTGCCACGGCCCGATGCGAGAGCTGGAAGTGCTGCACGACCGGCTGCTGGCGCTGTTCGAGCAGAACCCGTCCCTCACCCCGAAAGATGTGGTAGTGATGATGCCGGATGTGAACAGCTACGGCCCCTATATTCAGGCGGTGTTCGGGGCGCGCGGCCAGATCCCGTTTGCGGTCTCGGATCGGGCGGCGAGCCAGGAGAGCCCGCTGCTGCAAAGCTTCCTCGCCCTGCTCAGGCTGCCCAATGCCCGCTTCGGGGCTGGCGAGCTGCTCGCCATTCTCGAGGTGCCCGCCGTGCTGCGCCGCTTCGAGCTGGATGACGACGAGTTCAACCAGCTGCGGGTCTGGGTGCAGGAGACCGGCATCCGCTGGGGGCTGGATGACGGTTACCCCGTCCGTTTCGATCTGCCGCCTATGTCCGGCAACAGTTGGCTGTTCGGCCTGCGCCGCATGCTGCTCGGCTTTGCCATGGGGGATGGCGAGCCGGTGGCGGGCATCCTGCCCTATGCCGATATCGAGGGTCAGCAGGGGCTGGCACTCGGCAAGCTCGCCTGGTTTGTCGACTCGCTGGCCGAATTCTTGCCCCGCCTGCAACAGGCCCAGCCGCTGGCCGAGTGGAACGCCTGCCTGCTGGCGCTGCTGGAGCGCTTCTATCTGGCCGACGAGGATGAAGAGCGTCAGCTCCAGCTCATTCGCAGCCAGCTGGCCGAGTGGCAGACCCGGCTTGGCGAGGCCCGCTTCGATCAGCCCATCACCGCCGATCTGTTGCAGGATTACCTCGGCAGCGTGCTGGGGGAGTCCCGCTCCAGCCAGCGCTTCCTCGCCGGTCAGGTCAACTTCTGTACCCTGATGCCGATGCGCTCCATCCCCTTCAAGCAGGTCTGCCTGCTCGGCATGAACGACGGCGTCTACCCGCGCACCCTGGCTCCCATGGGGTTCGATCTGATGGCGGTGGCGTCGCGGCGCGGGGATCGCTCCCGTCGTGATGACGACCGCTATCTCTTCCTCGAGGCACTGCTCAGCGCCCAGCAGGGGCTCTATATCAGCTATCAGGGCTTCAGCGCGCAGGACAACAGCGACAAGGTGCCGTCGGTGCTGCTGGCCGAACTCATCGACTATGTGCGGCAGGGCTTTGTGCTGGCGGGGGATGAGGAGCTGGACGACGAAACCTCCGGCAAGCGGCTGCTCAACCACCTGATGGTGGCGCACCCGCTCACCCCCTACAGCCGCAACTACTTCTACCCGGAGGCGGGTTCACGCCTCTTTACCTATGCCGCCGATTGGCTGCCCGCCCTCAATCCGGTGCGTGGCGCGGCCAACTTCCAGAGTGGCGAGCTGCCGCTGCCCCCCGAATGGGGCAAGGAGCAGGGGCTGGAGCTGGCGGAGCTGCTGCGCTTCTATCGCCAGCCCACCAAATATTTCCTCAACCGCCGCCTCAAGGTGTGGTTTGAGCTGAACGAAGCCAACATCGAGGATAGCGAGCCGTTCGAGCTGGATGGCCTGCAACATTATCAGCTGAAAGATCTGCTTCTCGATGCCCATCTGGCAGAAGGGGATAGCACCGAGCGTCGCGAGCGGTTGCAGCTCACCGGCCTGTTGCCGCAAGGGTGGTTCGGCAGCCTGTTGCTGGACGATCTGGATGCCGAGATGGGCAAGCTGGCGGATCGGCTGCGGCCATGGGTTGCTGCCAATGAGTCAGAAAAGCAGGCGGTGGAGATCGATATCTCCCTCACTCAGGGCCAGCTGCAAGGGTGGATCGACACTCAGAAAGGACGCTTGCTGGTGGTCAAACCCGGCAGCTTCAACGGCAAGGATCTGCTGCTGGGCTGGATCCAGCACCTCTGCCTCTCATTGAGCGGCGCCCCCGGCGACACCCTGCTGTTCGATGCCAAACAGAGTCTGCGGTTAGCCAAGCTCGCTGCCGACGAGGCGCGGCCCAAGCTGGCGGCGCTGGTGGCGTGCTGGGCGCAGGGGATGAAGCGGCCGCTGCCCTTCTTCCCCAACACCGCTTGGGATTGGCTCAAGGCGATCGAGAAGGATCCCGACAAGCCGGAGGCGGCCGACAAGGCGGCCCTCACCCGTTTCAACGGCGGCTGGATGATCAATGGGGAGGGGCAAGATCCTTACGTTGCTCGCTGCTTCCCCGAACTCGATGACGAGGTGCTTGGTCAGTTGCAGGCGCTGGCCCGCGAACACCTGACTCCGCTGCTCAAGACCCTGGAGGAGCTGAAATAATGGCTAACCCGCTCAATACCCTGCGTTTTCCCCTCCATGGTGAACGACTGATCGAGGCCTCCGCCGGTACCGGCAAGACCTACACCATCGCCGGTCTCTACCTGCGCCTGCTGCTGGGCCACGGCCCGCTCATCGAAGAGGGCGCCGATGCCGGTCAGCCGAGCGCCCACGAGCGGCCACTCTCGGTGACCGAAATTCTGGTGGTGACCTTTACCGAAGCGGCCACCGCCGAGCTGCGTGGGCGGATCCGCGGCCGCATTCACGAGGCGCGGCTCGCCTTTATGCGTGGCCATAGCAGTGACACCCTGCTGGCCCAACTGTTGGCAGAGGTGGCGGATCACGAGCTGGCGGCCCGCCGCCTGCTGGCCGCCGAGCGGCAGATGGATGAGGCGGCGGTCTTTACCATCCACGGCTTCTGCCAGCGGATGCTGAAACAGAACGCCTTCGAATCCGGCGCCCTCTTTGAAACCGAATTTCTTACCGACGACAGCCAGCTCAGGCTGCAGGCGGTAAGCGACTACTGGCGCGCCGAGTTCTATCCGGTGGATAAAGCCCTCGCCAGCGCGGTGCGCGCGCTCTGGCCGAGCCCCGCCGCCCTGCTGCGGGAGATGGGCAGCTGGCTCGACAACAGCGAGCTGGAGATCTACCCGGCATTGGGGGACGAGACCCTCGCCGCCCGCCATCAGGCAGCCATGAATCGCATCGCGGCGGTGAAGAGCGAATGGCTGGCGCAGACGGACGAGATCCGCCGCCAGACCGACGGCCAGATCAGCCGCTACACCGGCAAGAACTACGAAGGGTGGCTTGCCAAGATAGCCGACTGGGCACAGGACGAGAGCAGTGGCTACGCCATCCCGAAGGAGCTGGAGCGCTTCGGCCAGACGGTGCTGGAGGAGAACCTCAAGAAGGGGGGCGCAGTGCCGACTCTGCCGCTGTTCAGCCAGATCGACCAGCTGCTGGCGAGCCGCCCCGGTATTCGGGATCTCATCCTGCAGCGGGCCGCCAAGGTGGTGCGCAGCCGGATGCAGGCCAGCAAGCGCCAAGCCCATCAGCTCTCGTTCGATGACCTGCTCAAAGACCTCGACGGGGCGCTTGGCTCAAGCCTTGGCGAGCGGCTGTGCGAGCGCATTCGCGCCACCTACCGGGTGGCGATGATCGATGAATTTCAGGATACCGACCCCCAGCAGTACCGCATCTTCCATCGGCTTTACGGCGACCACACAGACACGGCGCTGTTGATGATCGGTGACCCCAAGCAGGCCATCTACGGCTTTCGCGGCGCCGACATCTTTACCTACATTCAGGCGCGGCGAAATGTGAGCGCCCACTACACCCTCGGACGCAACTGGCGCTCCAGCAGTGCGCTGGTGGGGGCGGTCAACGGCCTGTTCGAGCGGGCCAAGGATCCCTTTATCTACGAGGATGATATCCCCTTCCTGCCGGTGGAGGCGCAGGGCAAGAGCAAGGCGCTGCTGCTCGATGGCGCTACCGCCCCAGTGCTCCACTGCTGGCAGCTGACCGGCCAACCCACCTTCAATCGGGGGGATTACCAGAGCAAGATGGCCCGCGCCACCGCCGCCGAGATCCACCGCCTGCTGACCCTGGCCCGCGAGGGCAAGGCGCTGATCGGCGACAAGGCGGTGAAGGCCGGGGATATCGCCGTGCTGGTGCGCACCGGCGCCGAGGGCAAGCTGGTGCAGCAGGAGCTGGCGCGCCTCGCCATCGCCTCTGTCTATCTGTCGAACCGCGAGAGCGTGCTGGAGCAGGTGGAGGCGCGGGAGATTTTGCTGATTTTGCACGCCTGCCAGAACCCGAGCGAAGAGCGCAGCCTGCGGGCCGCGCTGGCGACCGGGCTGTTTGATCTCGATGCCAAGGCGCTCGATGGGCTGGCCTCGGACGAGCGGGCGTGGGAGAGCGCAGTGCAGGAGTTTATGGAGTACCGCAAGATCTGGCACCGCCGCGGCGTGCTGGCGATGCTGCGGGCCCTGCTGCACCGGCGCAATCTTGCCTCTTCGCTTTTGGCGAGCCCCTACGGCGAGCGGCGGCTGACCAACTTCCTCCATCTCGGCGAGCTGCTGCAACAGGTGAGCAGCGAGCTGGACGGCGAATATGCCCTGCTGCGCTGGCTGGGGGAGGCGGTGAGCCGCCCCAACGGGCAGGATGCGGAGCAGGTACTGCGCCTCGAATCCGAGCGCAAGCTGGTGCAGATCGTCACCATCCACAAATCCAAGGGGCTGGAGTACCCGCTGGTGTTCCTGCCGTTCATCTGCAGCCACAGAACCGCCGAGACTCCGCTCTATCACGAGGCGGATGAGGCGGGCAATCGCACCATTCTCGATCTGACCGGCGCCGACTCGTCGCTCGTCGAAGCGGACAGGGAGCGCCTTGCCGAAGATTTGCGGCTGCTCTATGTGGCGCTGACCCGGGGCGTCTACGCCACCTGGCTGGGGTTGGCGCCGGTGCGGGCGGGAGCGGGCAAGTCGGAGAAGACCGACCTGCACCACACCGCCATCGGCTACCTGCTGCAAAAGGGCGAGGAGGGGGATGCGCAGACGTTGGCGACCGCCCTGACCGAGCTGTCACAGGCGCTGCCCGGGGTGGCCGTCGGTGAGCCCTCGCTCACCCGTCCGGCCCCGCTGCCGCCAGAGGAGGAGCAGCTGGGCGAGCCGCAGGTGCGCCACTTTAGCGGCTCCCTTGAGCGGGACTGGTGGATCAGCTCCTACTCCGGGCTGGCGGCGCAGGGCCACGGTCACAGCAAGGGCGTGCTGGCCAATCCCGGCTTCGATGATGAGGTGGTGACCGAGGCGGCCGCATTGGCTTCCGAGCAACCGGAGGAGGCGCCCCAGCCCTCCATCTTCACCTTCCCGAAAGGGGCGCGCCCCGGCACCCTGCTGCACAGCCTGTTCGAGACCATCGACTTTCAACGCGCCGCGGGCGAGCCGCTGGCAGAGCATATCGCCAGTCTGTTGGCTCAGGACGGCTTCGACGAGAGCTGGGCGCCCGTGTTGCAACAGCAGGTGGAGGCGGTGCTGGATACCCCGCTGGAAACAGGCTTTGGGGAGCAGGTGCGGCTGCGGGACTTGAGTGCCGACCGTAAACAGGTGGAGCTGGAGTTCTTCCTGCCCATGGGGCGGGTGACGGCACCGGCGCTGACCGCGCTCTGCCAGCAGCACGACCCGCTGTCACGGGGCAACAAGCCACTCAGCTTTGCCACCGTACAGGGGATGCTCAAGGGCTTTATCGATTTGGTGTTCGAGTGGCAGGGGCGCTGGTATCTGCTCGACTACAAATCAAATCACCTCGGCATGAGCCCGGCCGATTACAGCCGTCCGGCGCTGGAGCGGGCTATGGTCGAGCACCGCTACGACCTGCAATACCAGCTCTACTCGCTGGCGCTGCACCGGCTGCTCACCCTGCGCCTGCCGGGCTACGACTTCGAGCAGCACTTTGGTGGGGTCTTCTATCTGTTCCTGCGCGGCATGCCGCAGGGGGGCATTTTCCATACCCGCCCGAGCCGTGAACTGGTGCTGGGGCTGGATGAGTTGTTTAGAAACGGTGAGCGCTCTGGCGGTGTTTCATCAGCAGAATTAAACGAGGTAGAGGCATGAGCGGCACCATGATCAGCACCGCAACCAGCTCAATGATGGTTGAACGGTTGAAAACACTGGCGCTGGCTGGCCGCATCCGCCAGCTGGATCTGCAATTTGCCAGGCTGGTGGTCGACCTTGGCGGCAGCCCCGAGCTGGTGCTGGGGGCGGCGCTCACCTGCTTCGAGCTGGGGCGCGGTCATGTTTGCCTGCCGCTGGAGATGCTCGCTGCCGGATCATTGCGCCCGTTCGGGCTGGATCCCCAGCAGAGCCGGGATCTGCTGCTGGATCTGGCGGATCCTGCCCGCTGGCCCGCCCTGTTTGCGGCAAGTCCCTTGGTTGGTACCGAGCAGGATGAGGGGCTCGCCCCGCGCTGGCCGCTGCGGCTGTGGCACGGGCGGCTCTACCTCACCCGCTACCACGATTTTGAACTGGGGGTGGCCCGCCATCTGCGCACTTTGAGCGAGCGAGCCGAATGGCCGGAGATTGCTCCCGCCCTGTCGCGGCTGTTTGCCCGCGACTATGGGTTGGTGTTTGCGGCGCTGCTCAAGGCACGCCTCGCCCCCGATTTTTCGGCCCGCCACTTTATCGAGAAGTATCTGGATCTGGTGTTCCCGAACGAGGTGGATTGGCCCGCCATCGAGGCGCTGCTGGCCAGCGCGCAGGCGGCGAGCGATTTGATCAAGCTGGATGCGCTGGTGCCCGAGATGCTCTGCTGCAACGGCCAGAAGCTGGCAGCGGCCACTGCGGCGGCGCGCCCCTTTGCGGTGATCTCCGGCGGCCCCGGCACCGGCAAGACCACCACGGTTGCCAAACTGCTCGCGATTCTGGTGGAGACCGGCCTGCAAGCGGGCAAGGCGCCGGCGATCCGGCTGGTGGCCCCCACCGGCAAGGCGGCGGCGCGCCTCACCGAGAGTATCGGCTCTGCCCTGCAGGCTCTTGATCTGCCCCCCGAGTGGGTCGAAGCCATTCCCACCGAAGCGGGCACCCTGCACCGGCTGCTCGGGGTGATCCCGGGGCGCAGCCAGTTCCGCCACCACGCGGGCAACCCGTTGCACCTCGACCTGCTGGTAGTGGATGAGGCCTCCATGGTCGACCTGCCGATGATGGCGCGCCTGCTCGATGCACTGCCCAGCCACGCCCGCCTGATCCTGCTCGGCGACAAGGATCAGCTCGCCTCGGTGGAGGCGGGGGCCGTGCTCGGCGATATCTGCAGCTTTATCGAACAGGGCATCAGCCCGGCGCAGGCAGATTGGCTCTCCCGCCAGACCGGCTACCGCTTGCAGGGCTCGCCTGCGGGGGCACCGGTGCGCGACAGCCTCTGTTTGCTGGCCAAGAGCTGGCGCTTTGATCAGCACTCGGGCATCGGCCAGCTGGCGCGCGCCTGCAACAGCGGCGATGCCACGGCGGTGGAATCAGTCTGGGGCGCAGGATTCGCCGATATCAGCCTGCACCCCTGGGCGGGGGAGGCCTACGATGCCCTGATTGCCCAGGGGGTGGCCGGTTACGGCAGCTATCTGAAGGCGGCCCGTGCGGGGGAAGCGCCCGCCGCCGTGTTCAAGGCATTCAACAGCTTCCAGATCCTCTGCGCCCTGCGCGACGGCCCGTTCGGGGTGCTGGGGCTAAACGAGCGGCTGGAACTGGCCCTGTCACGGGCTGGCCTGATTGCCCGCGATGGTGACTGGTATGCCGGTCGCCCGGTGATGGTGGTGCGCAACGATCACGGCGTCGGCCTCTACAACGGTGATATGGGGCTCTGCCTGCCCGATGAAAGCGGCCGGTTGAAGGTCTGGTTTGAGCAGCCGGATGGCACCCTGCGGGCGCTTTTGCCCAGCCGGCTGCCGCCCCACGAGACTGTCTACGCCATGACCATCCACAAATCCCAGGGCTCGGAATTTGCCCATACCGTGCTGGTGCTGCCCGACAGCCCCAGCCCCCTGCTGACCCGCGAGCTGGTCTATACCGGCATCACCCGCGCCAAGGCCCGGCTCGATCTCTACGGCGATCGCGCCCTGCTGGCCCAAGCGGTACGGAAAAAGACCGAGCGTTATTCCGGATTGGCGGAGAGGTTGGGGGAGTGATTTTAAATGGTAGGTATATCCAAGCTTTAAATGAGTGAAGCTATGAAAAATAAAATATTTTCATTTATGGGGATTGAGGAGAATAATATGGATAAAGCTGAATTTAATAGAGAGAAAGAGTATATATGGAGCAAACTCTCCGAGTTAACACAAGAAATTAAGAAGAAAGCTAACGCTGATGACTTACAGAAGTTAGAAATGAGTGTACCTGAAAGACTTAGAGATGCGACTCAATCGTCTAAGAAAACTTCTGAATATAGAAATAGAGCTAAAGAGGCCAAGGAAGAAGCTGAACAAGCGAAGGGTATTATTGAACAATTTAAAATTGATTCGGAAGCAGCATTTAGTCGTATTAGTAATGTCGATTTAAATTCAGCTGATATTCATGAAAACCTTAACTCCTTACTTAAAGATGCAACATCGAAGCATGAAGGGCTAATTACAGCTTGTGATGAGTCGTCTGAAATAATCGAGAAGATAAAGGAGATGATTCAAGAGCATGATGAGCTTGCGAATACAGTTGAGTCTATTCAGGAGTTTAGAAAGGACAGTGAGTCAAATTATGGGAAAATAAAGTCTCTGCTATCACAAAGTGCGACCTTGAAAAGAGACATTGATGATGTCCATGATGAAATATTTGGCTATGACAGCACAGAAGAAGGAAGTGAGAAGGAAACCCGAGTAGAAGGGTTGGTAGATAAGTTGAATAAAACATATAAAGAATTGCGCACTGAACTTTCAAAAATGACAACTGACATTGACAGTCATAAGTCTAATACTAGTGAATTTCTATCTAAATTGAAGTCTGAAGCTGAGCTGAAATATGGTCAGTACATATCAAATTGTAATGACTCATATAATGAAGTTTTACAAAACATAAGAAGCTTGTTACCTCAAGCTATGACTGCTGGTCTTGCATCTGCATATAATGAAAAAATAGATAAAGAGATACTCGAACAGAAAAAACATGAGAAATCATTCGGCCGGTCAATCTTCTATCTTGTGTTAATATCAATGATTCCATTTGTTGTGAATGCTTATAGATTCCTACACAGTGGCGACAATTTGGTTGAAATTATTAAAGATACACCAAGCTTATTAAGCGCGATACTGCCATTGTATATTCCAGTATTATGGATGGCGTATACAGCCAATAAGAGTTACAAATTATCAAAACGACTCATTGAAGAATACACTCATAAAGGGGTTGTAAGTAAAACATTTGAAGGGTTATCTCACCAGATTGATGAGTTGGAAGATAAAAATATATCTGAGGAACTCAGGGTTAAACTTCTCTTTAACATCGTATCTGTAAATACAGAAAACCCAGGGAAATTGATTTCAAATTATGATAAATCAGACCATCCACTTATGGATGCGCTTGATAAAAGTGCACAACTTGCTGATGCTGTGACAAAACTTTCTAAAATCCCTGGTTTCTCTGCTATTGCTAAGAAACTAGATGAAAAGGCGAATCAGATTGTTGCGGATAAGGCCGATAAAATTAATTCTGTTCTTGGCTCTGACTTAGATGACGGTGGAAAAGAAGATGCAAAAAATATTGCATCGAAAGATTCGCGTCCTGATCAGGCTGCATAATGGCATCTCGTATGTTGGGCTTCACAGGCTCAGCACCAACCTACCGATTGTGTAGGTTGGTGCTGAGCGTAGCGAAGCCCAACGTTTACCGCGAAATCTCTTTTTCCTCCCCCTCATCCCTGACCCTTCTCCCGCAAG
This sequence comes from Aeromonas sp. YN13HZO-058, assembly GCF_001921245.1. Taxonomy (NCBI): domain Bacteria; kingdom Pseudomonadati; phylum Pseudomonadota; class Gammaproteobacteria; order Aeromonadales; family Aeromonadaceae; genus Aeromonas; species Aeromonas sp. YN13HZO-058. The sequence continues at coordinate 23,488 of NZ_MQSY01000006.1, forward strand.
GGGAGAAGGGAGATTGGGCTTTTTTTGATATATTTTACACCACTGGTTTATCGGGCATGTGTAGGTTCGATTAGCGAAGCGTAATCGGACGATCGCGTAATTGGGTAATCGAGTATGTTGGTCTTCGTAGGCTCAGCACCAACCTACCGATTGTGTAGGTTGTGGCTGAGCGTAGCGAAGCCCAACGTTTACAGTGAAATCTCTTTTTACCTTCCCCTCATCCCCAGCCCTTCTCCTCTTTTTTAAATAAACAGGAGAAGGGAGTAATGCCGTTACCGCTGTCCGATTACGCTTCGCTAATCGAACCTACGTGGCTGGCGATCATATTTCCGATGCCGCTTTATCCCCTCTCCCTTTGGGAGAGGGCTAGGGTGAGGGGAACGGGTTGTCACAATGCCGACTTCGTAAAGTCAGGTAAGGGGCAATAAACGAAGTGAATGCCACCGCTCCTGTATATCAGCCAAAAAGGTGCAATGCGCGTCGCTTATTACCTCCTGCATCACCGTCCGGTGAGCCCGTCCCCAGTTCGCTGAATCGTGAGTTAAATCCGGTAAATAAGGTACAGTGTGAACCACACTTACTGGCACTCGGGGTCGGTCACTGGCGGCCGACCAGCGGGGAAACGGTGGTGCGGTGGGGTTCTGGCTGACAGATTTTTTGCAATATGCCAAGGTAGCGCTTCACGACAATATGGCGATTCCCCGCAGTGGCGCGGGGCAGAAGAATAAGGATGGCCACTATGCTGCAGGACAGTGACACGATCAGGATCTCGGATGTCAGCGAAGCCGTGGTGCATGGCATTCTGGAGGTGATTAGCGATGGCATCTGGGATTGGCATGCCAATACCGGTTTCGTCTATCGCAACCCCGGCTGGTACCGGATGCTGGGCTACGAGCCGCACACCCTCGGCAATACCGTCTTCACCTGGGAGGGTGTGATCCACCCCGACGATCTGGCCGGGGTGATGGCCAAATTCGATACCTGTCTGAGCGGCCAGGCTTCCGAATATTGTGCCGAGTATCGTTGTCGCTGTCGGGATGGCAGCTACCTGTAGATTGAGGATTGTGGCCGCATCATTGAGCGCAATCCCGATGGCTCTGTGGCGCGGATGATCGGCGCCCACCGCGATATCCACGCCAGCAAGCTGTTGCTGGAGCAGCTGGAGCGGCGCAACCACTCGCTGGAGCAGCAGGTGGCGGATCGCACTGCCGAGCTGGTGCGGCTCAACGAGGAGCTGAAACTGCGGGTGGAGGAGAATCGTCAGTTGGCGGAGACAGATGCCCTGACCGGTGCCGCCAGTCGTTACCGGTTGGAGCGGGCGCTGCAGCTGGAGTGCGAGCGGGCCCGCCGCTTCCATCTGCCTTTTACGGTGATCGCCATGGATGTGGACAACTTCAAGCAGATCAACGACCGCTACGGCCACAACGCCGGGGATCAGACCCTGATCAACATAGTGGCGCTGGTGCGCAGCCATATCCGCGAGATCGATCTGCTGGCTCGCTGGGGCGGCGACGAGTTTATGGTGCTGTTGCCCAATACGAACCGCGAGGATGCCATGGTGGTGGCGACCAAGCTGCAGGCATTGATGGCGAGCGAGTCCATCTGCCCCCATGCCCCTGCGACCATGAGCTTCGGGCTAGCGGAGTATCAGCAGGATGAGCATAAAGAGAGTCTGATGGTGCGGGCCGATCGGGCGCTCTATCAGGCCAAGCAGCTGGGCAAAGACCAGATCTGCTAACGCGCAGCGTGTGGCAAAAAGGGCAGCAAAAAGGGCCGCAGGCGTGAAACCTGCGGCCCTTTTGTATCTGCGCTTTGCGCATCAGCACACGAGAGGGGCGGCGCGACTTAGAAGTGGTAGCGCAGACCCAGCTTGAAGGTATCCAGAGAGTAATGCTCGTCACCCAGACTCAGGGCGTTGAACTGGCGCTCGTAACCGATCCCTGCGGAGAAGTGGTCGTTGAAGGCGTAGTCCAGACCCACTTCCAGATTGGGGTGCAGGGTGCCTTTGGTCTCGTTGAGGTTGCCCTGAACGCGGTAGCCCAGCATGGCGCCGCTGCCGATGAGTTCCACTTCGGTGCTGGTGTAGGCGATGCCCGGCTTGGCGTAGGCGCTGAAACCCCAGGCCAGTGGCTGGCTCAGCTTGGCGGCCAGGCTGATGCTGCGGGTGTCGATGGTGGTGTCGGTGAAGCCGGTCAGGCCCGGGGCGTTGACCCACATCAGCTGGCTCATCTGCTGGGCGTGCAGGCCCCCTTCGATAGCCAGCCAGTGGTTGAGGTCGTAACCGACGATCAGGCTGCCGCCATCGAGCTGGTCATCGATGATCTTGGCGTCATAGGCCTGCTGGGCCGCGCCATCGAGATCCATCTTGGAGGTGGCGAGGTCCAGACCGACATACCAGCCCTGGGCGCAAGCGGCACCGCTGAAGGTCAGGCCGAGCAGAGAGAGCATTGCAACTTTATTGAACTTGTTCATGGATGGATTTGCCCTGTTAATGCGAACTGCGTGTGATTGAATGGCCTCATCCATGAAGCTTATTTATATTCCATCGGGTCTCTATATCAGAGGGCGCGCAGTATAGAGAGGCCGTTTGATAATAACAACCCATCGCTGACCAGTTAATGGTTGGATATAAATGACGGGCTGTTTGTGGTTGTTCAAATAATGGTTTGTTTAGAGCTATCACTTTATTTATAAGTGACCAAAATAAGGCGAAATATTCTCTGGCGGTTATTTGGCACGATATTGGCGGGACGCGCTTGATCTGGCTGGCTATTTTTCTGCCCTGGCCATGTCCCGGCCGATTACCAGTCGCTCGTTAATTAATCGCTTGTCAATCGTGCCGATTGTCAACGGTTTGCCGGTTTTTTGTGCGCGGCCTCGCGAGGAGGGATACGCTATTTTTTTTTGCCGGTCATTGCATTTTTGCTCTGGAGTCTGGTTCATTAATCCAGTTTTTTTGCTGTATTTTTGTTCATCCGTAGTCTCTTTCGCGGTCAGTTGCGCATCTTGCCCGCTGGCCGGAACGGCTCGTCATGGTGCTGTCAGCCGAGAGGTCATGCTGTTGTCTGCCGACCTTGGTAGCTGGTTGGAGAGGGGCGTCATGGCGCGGCGGGGGCAGGAGAGAGGATCTGTGTTTTCCTGCTGAAAATAGCGATGATGAGCACATTCTCTATTTTATGAAGCGCCGCACAGTCGCGAATAAATAAGTGCGACCATCACCGCATCATGCACACCGTGATTGTGCTAGCGATATATTTGTGTCGCAGCGGATGGTTGCCGAAATATTGTTTATTGCGGTGGTGATCACACCAGCCAATTCTATTTTCAGATTGTCACTGATACCCTCCCGAATCCCAATTGTCAGAAGTCATCTTCGCTGTGATTGGGCCGCAATCGTGCAGTAACAGGGGTATGTTTATGTCAACAATCTTGATTCTGGTGGTGGTGGGGCTGGTTGCCTACGCCATGCTCAAGCGGTTCAATCCGCAGGCGACCTTGCTGACCGCGGGTCTGGTGCTGCTGGCGTATGCCCAGTGGGCGGGGATCTCGTCGATCCTGCCAGCCGAAAACAGTCAGGGCTTCTGGTTCTTCGACCTGTGGGAGAAGTTCGCCATGGTGACCAACTCCCGCCTCGCCTCCACCGGTCTGACGCTGGTGGCGATCGCCGGGGTGGCGACCTACCTCAACCAGATTGGCGCCTCGGCGGCGCTGGTGAAGGCCACATCGCGCCCTATCATGGCGCTGAAGAACCCCTATCTGCTGCTGGCGATCATCCTGCTGCTGGTCTCCATTCTCTATGTCTTTATCACCGGGGCAACCTCGCTCTCCCTGCTGTTGATGGGCACCCTCTATCCGCTGCTGCGCAACGCCGGGATCAGCGCCAAGACGGCGGTGGCGACCATCGTTATCCCCACCGCGTGGGAGTTTGGCCCCGGCCAGATCAATGCGGTGATCGGTGCCAAGGCGATCAATATCGAGGTGATGCCGTTCGTGGTGAACCATCAGCTGCTGTTCCAGATCGCGCTGCTGGTGACCATTCCGTTCGTCAACATCATGTGGCAGCGCCACTGTGACCGCAAAGATGGCCACGACGCGGCCGCCGAGCGGGGCAAGTATCTGCACGAGCTGGAGGCGAAACACGAGAACACGCCGGGTTATTACGCCCTGTTGCCGGTGATCCCCTTCGTCTTTCTGTTCGGCTTCTCCGAGCTGTTTGTCAGCGCCATCAAGATGACCATTCCGGTGGCCATGATGTCTACCATGACGCTCTGCATCATTATCGAGGCGCTGCGTTACCGCTCTCTCAACAAGGCGTTCGCCAACTTTGAGGCCTGGCTGACCGGTACCGGGATGATCTTTGGCAGCGTGCTGACCCTGATGCTGGCGGCCGAGTTCTTCTCCGCCGGTCTCACCAATATCGGCGCCATCACCCAGCTGATCGAGCTGGCCAAGTCGTTCGATCTCAATCCGCTCGGGCTGTCGCTGGTCTTCTCGCTCTTTATCCTGCTGACCGCCTTTATCACCGGCTCGGGCAACGCCCCGGTGATGGCCTTTATTCCCATCGTGCCGCTGGTCTCCGGCCAGTTCGACATCAACCCGCTGTTGCTGCTGGTGCCAATCCTGTTTGCCGCCGGGATTGGCCGCACCATCTCGCCGGTGGCCGGGGTGATCATCACGGTCGCCGGTATCGCCAATCTGAGCCCGGTGGATGTGGTGAAACGCACCTTCGTCCCCATGATGGCGAGCATGGCGGTGGTGATGGTGCTGACCGCGATCCGCTATATCTGATTGCTGAAATCAGGATGCAAGCGTCTGCCATCGGCAGGCGCTTTTTTTGTGCCCGATAGCGGGTGGCAATGGCGATTTGAGCGATGGGATAGGGGCGGGTGTTGCTTTTATCGCCGGATGCGGGCAAAAGAAAAGAGCGGTGCTTTTGCAAGCCCGCTCAATGCCAGGAAAGAGAAAAAACCTTGCGGTTTAAAAGATAAAAATTTGGAAGCAAACAATCGATTTCTCAACCAGGAAGGGTTTTGAATTCGATACGTTTCGATTATGCGCGATGTTCTATGCAGCACTAGCAAAATGTTTGCGGGTTGAAAGATATGCACTGTCTGGTGTCACATTCTGCGACCTCATCGTTCAACTGGTCTGTCCTCACGGGAATATGCGGCAATTTTTTCTCTAGGCTGTTTTTTCGGTGTCAATATCTGAGCCTTGAAGGTAAAAACAGGTCAGAAGCTGACTCGGCATAACCATGCAATGAAAGTGCGATAACAAGGAATAGTGGCATGACCTACAGCCAGACCCTGGCCAACAATATTCTCGACACCCTGAAGAAGACCCTGACCGACAAGGGGATCCGCTATCAGACGCTGGCGGAGGCGATGGGTGTCTCCATCGCGACCGTGAAACGGATGATGAACAAGCCCTCGCTGCCGTTCGATACTCTGCTGGAGATCTGCCATCTGGTGGGACTCTCGTTCGAGGAGCTGCTGGATCGCACTCAGGACGCCCAGAGCCGCCGCGCCGTCTTTACCCAGGAGCAGGACGAGGCGTTTCACAACGAGCCGGGGCTCTACGCCTTTCTCGCCAATATCTTCTGGCGCGACAAGACCCTGATCGATCTCAAGCGGGAGTACGGCCTGACCGATGCTTCTTGCTATCTCTATCTGCGCAAGCTGGAGAAGCTCGGCATTTTGCAGCTCGGTATCGACAACAGTTACCACTTCCTGATCAGCGAGCGGATCAGTTTCGAGCAGCACAGCCGTTTCGCCCGCCAGCAGGCGCGGCAGGCGATGTCGGTGCTGGGGGAGTATCTGGTGGAGAACATGCACAAGTCGAACAACTATATGGCACTCTGTCAGCTGCACCTCAACGAGGGGGAGGCGATGGCGCTGATCGACCGGATGAAGGAGTACTGGCATCAGGAGATCAAGCTCAACCGCCCCGCCATCGGTCAGCAGGAGCACGCCAAGACCTACACCATGTCGCTGCAACTGGCCGACTGCGGCTACCAGAGCTTCGACGACATGATCCCCAATATCGACAACTGATCCCGGCGGATCCTGCGGGATCCGCATCTGCTCATGAGCCTGAACGTGGCTACTCTGCCAGTTGCACGGGCTGCGCTTTGGCGATGATGGGTTGCAACGCCCGGGTATCAAGGCAGATACGGATCGCATCCGGTCGCCAGTGCTCGATATCGCAATCCACCAGACCGCCCCGCTCGTCGTAGTTGACCCGCACCAGCCGCAGCACGGCACTCCCCTCCGCCAGATTGAGGGCGCGGGCGATGGCGCCTCGCGCCGCCGAGGGGGTGATCTCGAGACTCGCGCCACCCTGGCCTATGCCATAGCGCTGCTGATAGAGCTCGGTGAGGGAGCTCGCCAGCGGCGCACTGGCGATATCGGGAAAGCGGCTCGCCAGCAGGTGGTGGCTGACGTGCAGCACCGGGCGGCCGTCGATCAGCCGCTGGCGGCGGATTTCATAGATCGGGGTAAAAGGTTCCAACCCCATCCAGCGGCAGAGTTCGCTGCTGGCAAGCGCACTGCCGTGGGCCAGTACCCGGGTTTCGGCGGTGCGTTGCTGCTCGCCGATCCACTGGTGAAAGTGGGTGTGGATGGCGGGATCGTAGGTGAGGCGGGGCGGTGCCACGAACCAGCCGCGCCGCTCGGCCCGGTAGATAAGGCCATCCGCTTCGAGGCTGGAGAGCGCCTCCTTGATGGTGATGCGGGTGGTGGCGAAGCGCTCGCTCAGCGCCCGTTCTGCGGGTAGCTGTTGCCCGGCCGCCAGCTGGCCGCTGCCGATATAGCGGCGCAGGGTCTGGCAAATCTGTTCACACTTGGAGGCGCGGCCATCGGCCGCTACCCGTTCGCTCAATCTCGGTTCAATCACGCTGATATCCCTGTCGCTCATTCTGGCTGTGCGGGCTGGCCTAGCCCTTGTTGGTTCAGCCCTTGCTGGAGTAGTCCAGCCTCACTCGGGTTCAGAGTTGTAACCGCGCTGGATGACAGCGGCGTGACAGGGTGATTGTCATCAAACTGCCATCAAAGCGCCCCGCCACCGTCATATTTCCCCTCTAGCATCCCTCTCGAACCTTAACTGACCTAGTCCAGAGGGATGGGATGATGAAAAGCGTGATCGCAAGTGCACTGGCCCTGGTGGCCATCAGCCAGCCGTTTTTTGCTGCAAATAGCTATGCCGCGGAGAATATTGCGGACTTGGAGAAGGCCGCTCGCGGCGAAGGGCAGCTCAGCAGTATCGGCATGCCCGATAGCTGGGCCAACTGGAAGGATACCTGGCAGCAGCTGGGCAACATCTACGGCATCAAGCATCAGGATACCGACATGAGCTCGGCGCAGGAGATCGCCAAGTTCGCCGCCGAGAAGGCCAACGCCACCGCCGATATCGGCGACGTGGGTGGCGCCTTCGGCCCGGTTGCGGTCAAGCAGGGGGTCACCCAACCCTACAAGCCCTCCACCTGGGCCGATATTCCCAACTGGGCCAAGGATGCGGACGGCCACTGGATGCTGGCCTATACCGGCACCATCGCCTTCCTGATCAACAAGGATCTGGTCAAGGCTGCCCCCACCAGCTGGCAATCCCTGCTGGGCGGCAACTACAAGGTGACGCTGGGTGATGTGGGTGTTGCCTCGCAAGCCAACAACGGCGTGCTGGCGGCGGCCTATGCCACCGGTGGCAGCGAGAAGAACCTCAAGCCGGCGCTGGAGTTGTTCGGCAAGCTGGCCCAGCAGGGTCGCCTGTCGCTGAACGACCCGACCATCGCCAATATCGAGAAGGGCGAGGTGGAAGTGGGTGTGCTGTGGGATTTCAACGCATTGAACTACCGCGACCAGATCGACCCCAAGAAGTTTGATGTGGTGATCCCGAGTGACGGCTCCGTCATTGCCGGTTACACCACCATCATCAACAAGTGGGCCAAGAACCCCAACGCCGCCAAGCTGGCCCGTGAATACATCCTCTCCGATGCCGGTCAAATCAACCTGGCCCGCGGCTACGCCCGCCCAATCCGCAGCAACGTGACCCTGCCGGATGATGTGAAAGCCAAGCTGCTGCCCGCCGAGCAGTATGCCAATGCCAAACCGGTGCAGGATCACGCCGCCTGGGAGCAGAGCTCCAAGGCCCTGCCGCGTCAGTGGCAAGAAACCGTCATGATCAACATGCAGTAAGGGAATCCAGTGCAACACAAGGTGATAGTGGTACTTGTGGATGGTCTGGCAGCCGAGGTAGCCCACACCATGGGCTACCTCGGTGGCATGGTGGAGGCGGGGCGGGGCCTGCATACGACCCTGAATGCAGCCCTGCCATCTCTCTCCCGGCCTCTCTACGAGTGCATCCTGACCGGCGTACCGCCGGTGGCGAGCGGTATCACCCACAACGGGGTGAGTCGTCTCAGTCTGCATGACTCCATCTTCCATCTGGCCCGCGCCGCGGGTAAACGCACCGCGGCGGCGGCCTACTACTGGGTGAGCGAGCTTTACAACAAGAGCCCCTGGCTGGCGGCCCGCGATCGCTTTACTCACGATGAGCAGCTACCCATCCAGCATGGTTGCTTCTACTGGGATGACGGCTACCCCGACAGCCATCTGCTGATGGACGGCGAGTGGCTGCGCAGCCAGTACGACCCCGATTTCCTGCTGATCCACCCGATGGGGGTGGATGACGCCGGCCACCAGTTTGGTCTCGATTCCCGCCAGTACCGCAATCAGGCGCGCCGGATGGACAGCCTGCTGGCCGACCTGCTGCCCCAGTGGCTGGCGGAGGGGTATCAGGTGGTAGTCACCTCGGATCACGGCATGAACAACGACCTGAGCCACGGCGGCACCCTGCCGGAAGAGCGCACCGTACCGCTCTGGCTGTTTGGCGATGCCTTTATCGAGCGCTGGCCGGATGGGGTGGCGATTGCCCAGACCCAGCTCTGCGCCCTGATGGCGGATCTGCTGGGCATTTCCCACGACAAGCCGGCAGCGCCACCGCTGCTCAAGGCCGCCTTTATGCGTGAGGTGCACTGATGATGCCTGCAACCACCGAGATCCTGGTGGATCAACCCGTGGCAACCAAGCAGAAGGTGCGCCGCCACTGGCTGCCCGCGCTGGTGCTGCTGCCCTTTGTCCTCTTGATGATCCTGTTCCAGCTCGCCCCCATGGTGTGGGTGCTGGTGGGCAGTTTTCAGACCCCCGATGGCTGGGGCCTCGACTACTACCGGGAGATCCTGAGCTCCCCCTTCTACCTGCAATCGTTCGGCAACTCGTTGCGCATCGCCGGTATCGCCAGTCTGGCGGGGCTTGCCATCGGCACGCTCGGGGCGGCGGCGCTGCGCCACAGCGGCGAGCGGGTCAAGCGGCTGCTGCTGGCCTTTGTCACCATGACCGGCAACTTCAGCGGGGTGCCGCTGGCGTTCGCCTTCATCATCATTCTCGGCATCAATGGCGCCGTTACCCTGCTGCTGAAATCCTGGGGATTGATCGACGGCTTCAACCTCTACTCGGGGTCTGGCCTCATCCTCATCTACACCTACTTCCAGATCCCGCTCGCCCTGCTGCTGCTCTACCCGGCGTTCGATGCCTTGCAGGATGAGTGGCCGCAGGCTGCGGCGCTGCTGGGGGCGAGCAAGGGGCAGTATGTGTGGCACGTGGCACTGCCGGTGCTCACTCCCGCCCTGCTCGGCACCCTGATCATCCTGTTCGCCAACGCGGTGGGGGCCTATGCCTCCGCCTACGCCCTCACCACCGGCAACTTCAATCTGGTGACCATACGAGTGGCGAGCCTGGTCTCCGGCGATATCTTCCTCGAGCCCAATATGGCGGCGGCGCTGGCGGTGATCCTGATGGTGTTGCTGGGGGTAGTGACGGCCGCCAACCAGTGGCTGCTGAAAAAGAGCTATGTGAACAGGGGGCAATCCCATGCATGATTTGACGCCGCGCTGGCCCAAGTGGGTGCTGGGTGGGCTGGTCGCCACCCTGCTGCTGCCGCTGCTGGCCACCTTTCTCTACTCCATCTCCACCCGCTGGGGGGCGACCCTGCTGCCGGATGGCTTCACCCTCGACTGGTACCTCAAACTGTGGGGCGATCCGCGCTTTCTCGCGGCGTTTGGCCGAAGCCTCTTGGTCTGCTTTGCCACCCTGCTGCTGGGGACGCTGGTGCTGGTGCCGACCGTGCTGGTGGTGGCCTATTACTTTCCCAGGCTGGATCCCTGGATGAACCTGCTGATCCTGCTCCCCTTCGCGGTGCCGCCGGTGGTCTCTTCGGTCGGGCTGCTGCAGATCTACGCCGATGGCCCGCTGCCGATTATCGGCACGCCGTGGATCCTCATCGGCACCTGGTTCACCGTGGTGCTCCCCTTCATGTACCGGGCGCTGGCCAACAGCCTGCAGGGAGTGCCGCTGAAAGATCTGATGGATGCCGCCCATTTGCTGGGGGCGAGCAGCGCCCGCGCCTTCCTGCTGGTGGTGATCCCCTGCCTGCGCAAGGGATTGCTGGCGGCGCTGTTTCTCTCCCTCTCCTTCCTGCTCGGCGAGTTCGTGTTTGCCAACATGCTGGTGGGCACCCGTTACGAGACCCTGCAGGTCTACCTCTACAACATGCGTTCAACCTCGGGCCACTTCACCAGTGCGCTGGTGATGAGCTATTTCCTGCTGACCCTGCTGCTCACCTGGGCGGCGAACAGATTTCATCGGTGAATCAACATGTTCCATCTAGAAGTGAATCAACTGCATAAATCCTACGGCGATACTCCGGTGTTCGAGGGGATCGAATTCGGCATTCGCAAGGGGGAGCTGGTGACCCTGCTCGGCCCCTCCGGCTGTGGCAAATCGACCCTGCTGCGGGCGCTGGCCGGGCTCACTCCGGTGGATGGTGGTCAGGTGCGAGTGGCCGGTGAAGATATCACCTGGCAGGCGCCCCAGAAGCGGGGCATCGGCATGGTGTTCCAGAGCTATGCACTGTTCCCCAACATGACGGTGTGGGACAACGTTGCCTTCGGCCTCAAGATGAAGCCCCAGCCGGGACGGGATCTCGCCGCCAGCGTGCAGGAGGCGCTGGAATTGGTAGAGCTGACCGGCTTTGAGCGCCGCTATCCGGGGGAGCTCTCCGGTGGCCAGCGCCAGCGGGTGGCGCTCGCCCGCGCCCTGGTGGTACGGCCAAGGATCCTGCTGCTGGACGAGCCGCTCTCGGCGCTGGATGCCCGCATTCGCCGCAGCCTGCGCCAGCAGATCCGCGAGATCCAGCAGCGCCTCGAGCTCACCACCATCTTCGTGACCCACGATCAGGAGGAGGCGCTCACCCTGTCGGATCGGATCTTCCTGATGAACAAGGGATCCATCGTCCAGAGCGGCACGCCGGAGCAGATCTACACCCGCCCCGCCAGCGAGTTTGTGGCGGGCTTTATCGGCAACTACAACCTGCTCGGCGCAGAACAGGGCAAGTCGCTGTTCGGCCCCCGTTTTCAGGGCAAGCTGGCGCTGCGGCCGGAGTCCATCACCCTGCTGCCCGCCGGGGCGGCCAGCAGCGAACCCAGCCTGCCCGGCATCATTCGCCAGCAACAGCTGCTCGGCAACGTGATCCGCTATCAGGTGGAGTGCGAGGCGGGGCTGTTGACGGTGGATTGCCTCAACCGCTCTGCCTGCGATCTGCTGGCCACCGGCAGTGCCGTGACCCTGGCGGTGGCCCGGGATCAGCTCTGTGAGGTAGCATGAGGCCGCATTTCATTTTCGTTGTTACCGCAAGGAGCCCTCATGGCACTGGCACTGTTTGATCTGGACGAGACCCTGATTGCCGGGGATTCCGCCAGCCTCTGGCTGGAGTACATGGTGGCCCAGGAGCTGGCTCCGGCGGGCATGGTGGCCGAGGAGCAGGGGATGATGTCCCTCTACCATCAGGGCAAGATGGACATGCACCAGTACATGGCCTTCACCCTGCAGCCGCTGGTGGGCAAGTCGCGCCAGTGGCTCAGCCAGCAGTGCCACCACTTTGCCGAGCAGGTGCTGCGTGAGCGCCTCTACCCCGAGGGGTTGGCGCGCATCGAGTGGCATAGGGAGCGCGGTGACGAGCTGGTACTTATCTCCGCTTCCGGCGAGCATCTGGTGGCCCCCATGGCAAAGATGCTGGGGATGGATCACTGTGTCGCCATCCTGCTCGATGAGGAGGAGGGGATGCTGACCGGCCAGACCCGCGGCACTCTCAGTTTTCGCGAAGGCAAGGTGGCCCGCATCAACCAGCTGTTTGCCGGGCGGGACAACCTCTGGCAGGGGAGCTTTGGTTACAGCGACTCCCACAACGATCTGCCCATGCTGCGGGCGGTGAGCCATCCTCATGCGGTCAATCCGGCCCCCGCGCTGCGCCAGCAGGCCGAGGAGCTGGGCTGGCCCACGCTGGAGTGGCTGCGCTGAGTCGCATGCTCACACAGGCTTAACGCGCGGCAAGAACAGCGATAAAAACCAAGAGAGAGGCAGTTGCCTCTCTCTTGGTTTTGGTGTCCCGCAGGGATCCCCTTCCACTTAATGGGCATGCCGTCGAGTCTGATCGAGGTGAGGAGGGGGTTCTTCATCCATCAGGTCGCTGACACGACACTGGGGGAAGCAGATACGGTTTTTCCCCTCCCGCTTGGCCTGATAAACCCCGCTGTCGGCCAGTTCCACCAGCTCCTTGGCAGAGAGCCCGGAGTGACTGAAGGCCACCCCGCCGCTGATAGTGACGGTGAGATCGGGTTCGCGCCACTCAAGCTTTTCGACCGCGAGCCGGAATGCTTCCAGCAGGGAGGCGATCTCGCTCATTGTCGTTTCCAGCCGAAAGACCAGCACCAGCTCTTCGCCACCGTAGCGGCAGAACCAGCCCCACTGGTCAAACAGATTCATGCCCAGCTTGCTCACCCGCTTGAGCACCACATCCCCCGCCTGATGACCGTGGGTATCGTTGACCCGTTTGAAATCATCGAGATCGAACATCACCAACCCGAACGGCGCGCCACTGTTGAGCTGCTTTTGCAGGCACTCGTCGAAGAAGCGACGATTGTAGAGGCCGGTGAGCTTGTCCTGATTGGCTTGCTGCCGGATCTGGGCAAAGTCCTGGCTGGCGGCATCCATCTCTTCATAGACCTTGGCCAGCTCCAGCATGCGGCTACCGTGGTAGGCGATACCGCCGGAGCGACTGGCGCGGATCAGCAGGGTGATCTCTCCCAGCATGCGGCGGAAGTAGCGGGCCCAGAGCAGGGCCAGCAGCAGATAGAGAATGCAGGCGAGGGCAATCATCAGCTGCACGTTGACGGAAACGCTGTCGATCACCTGCTGCATGCTGGCGGTCGGCTCGACGCTGAGCAGGATCCAGCGCTGCTCGGGGATGCGGTAGTAGGAGACCATCATGCCGCTGGCATCATCGAGGAAGAAGCCCTGATCATCGTGCATGCGAGCCAGCCAGTCAGTGGTGGCGAGCGGTTTGAATACCCGTTCGCGATCCGGATGGGCCAGTACCAGCCCGTCATGGTTGAGCAGGATCTGATAGCCATTGCCCAGATGATGACTCTGCTCGTGCCGACCGTTGAGCCAGCTGGCGAGGGGGGTGAGCTGGGTATCCAGCGAGAGCACGCCAACCCGTTTGCCGTCAGGATCTTCAATCACCCGGGCCAGCGCCATGGTGAGGGTGCCGAGCGTGTAGTCGTAATAAGGATCGGTCCAGACCATCTGGTTCGGGTGGCTGGCGGCCAGCAGATACCAGGGGCGGGTTCTGGGATCGAATTTCTCGTCGGCCTGCCAGGAGGGGTGGATCAGCATCTTGCGATGCTCGGTGCCTACGTAGACGTAATCGAGCTCCATCACCTTGTGATAAGCCTGCCATTGCTGCAGGTAGCGCTCGCCGTTGCGGATCTCCGGGCCGCTGAAATCCTGATAATTTACCTGCTGATAAATGAGCGTAAACTGGCGTTTGAGCGTCGCCAGATAGGGTTCGATCAGGGTATGGAAATACTGGGTGTTGCGAGCAATCAGGTTCTGTTGCTGCTCATGGCGCAGGGTGCGCTCCATATGCAGGTAGTAGAGGCTGCCGAGCAGCAATACGGGGATAAAGAGCAAGAGGAGGCCCAGCCGCATGCGGGTGATTAAAGACCAAGTGTTCTTGGGCTTGCCGGGAGACATGAATCCATCCTTTTCTGCTCGGGTGGCTCCAGCATATATGATGCAGCCCTGCGCGTCTAAAGGCAGAAAATGAGATTTTTCCGATGCTGAACCACACTCTGCTCTTCATGGCCCATTACGGCAGCATAGCGGTGCTGATCCTGGCCCTCTGTGTCGAGTATCTGATCTTTCGTCGCGGCCTGAATATGCTGCGGGTGCGCCGTCTGCTGCTGGCGGATGGCGTGGCGGCGCTGGCGCTCTTCTCCATCTTTGCCACCGGTTGTCTGCTGGCTCTCGAGCATGCCAGCTCGGTGGCGCAGATCTTTGCCCATCCGGCCCACGGCATCAAGATGGGGCTGTTTCTGCTGATTGTCGGCTCCCTCGATTACCCCAGTCGCCTCTTCTATCGCTGGCGTCGCGCCCTGCGTCTGGGCAAGGCGCCGATGATCTCCATTCAGCAGCACTTCCGGGTGGTCTGGATCCTGCGGGGCAATCTGGTACTGGTTGCCCTGCTGGCCTTGCTGACAAAACAGCTGTCGCTCTAGAGACAAGAGGGTAGAGAGACGGGTATCTTGGATCGGATAACCCGTCACGCGCCGATTTAAGGAAGAATCGCCATGCGCTCCAATCTGATGTTGCTGATGGCTGCCACCATCTGGGGTATGGGCTTTGTCGCCCAGCGCCTCGGGATGGATCACATGGGGCCCTATACCTTCAATGGCCTGCGCTTTCTGCTCGGTGCCCTCTCCCTGCTGCCGCTGCTCTGGTGGCTCAAATCCCGACAACCAGTTGCCGTCGCGGGTGACCATCGCCAACTACTGACCGGTGGTTTATTGGCCGGGCTGGTGCTGTTCTGCGCCGCCTCCCTGCAGCAGGTGGGGCTGCTCTATACCACCGCCGCCAAGGCCGGTTTCATCACCGGGCTCTACATCATCCTGGTGCCCGTGCTGGGGCTGCTGCTGCGTCACAAGAGCGGGCTCAATACCTGGATCGGTGCCCTGATCGCCCTGACGGGCCTTTATGTACTGAGCGTCACCGACGAGTTCACCATCGGCTTTGGCGATCTGTTGCAGGTGGTTGGCGCCCTGTTCTGGGCCATTCACCTGCTGCTGGTGGATCACTACTCCAACCGGGTCGCTCCCATCAAGCTGGCCGGCATGCAGTTCGTGGTCTGCGGCCTGCTCAGCCTCGCCACCGCCTTGGTCATCGAAACCCCGACTGTGAGCGGCGCCGTGGCCGGTTGGCAGGCGCTGCTCTATGCCGGGCTGGTGTCGGTCGGGGTGGGTTATACCCTGCAGGTGGTGGGGCAGCGGGGCGCCCATCCAGCCCACGCCGCCATCATCCTCAGTCTGGAGACCGTGTTTGCCGCCGTGGGTGGCGTGCTGCTGCTGGGGGAGACACTGGACGAGCGCGCTATCGCCGGTTGTGCCCTGATGCTGGCGGGGATGCTGATCTCCCAGATCCGCTTGAGATGGTGGTGGAAGTCGCGCCGCGACAAGGTGCCGCAGGCCAAGTAAACCGCGCTCTGCCTGCATAACAACAACGCCCCGACAGTCGGGGCGTTTTGCATGGTGGCTGTTCGGTCAGGGGCGCTGATCCAGCTCGCGCTCCAGCTCTACCGCCTTTAGGCGGGCCGGATGGGTATTGAGGCGTTCCCAATAGGCTTGCAGGTGCGGGAAGTGGGCCAGCTGACCGCTTTGCGCCAGCAGATCCACCAGGAAGGAGTTCATGATGTCGGCGCCGGAGAGGCGCTCCCCCACCAGATAGTGGCGATTCGCCATCACATCGTTGAGGTAGCCCAGCACCTTGGCACACTCCGCCTTGGCATAGTCCGGCAGGAAGCGCATCGGGCTGCCATCTTTTCGCACGAACATCTCGAGCAGCAGCGGTAATATGCCCGAGCTCTCGGCGAAGTGGAGCCACTGCAGGTATTCGGCATAGTCGGGGCTGTCGGTGGCCGGTGCCAGCCGTTCCGGAGCATTGCGGGCGATCAGGTACTCGGTGATGGCGCCCGATTCTGCCAGTACCCGGCCGTCCAACTCGATGACCGGCGACTTGCCGAGTGGATGGATGGCTTTTAGCTCGGGCGGTGCCAGAAAGGTGGTAGCATCGCGCTGATACGCCTTGATCTCATAGGGCTGGCCCAGCTCTTCGAGCAGCCAGATGATGCGTTGGGAGCGGGATTTGTTCAGGTGGTGCAGGACTATCATAACAACCTCGATTCGGTGGCAGGATGGGGTATACGAGCGGGCGAGGGATGCGGTTCACCGGCAGCAAAAAAAGAGCGGGCTGATGCCCGCTCGCTCAACGCCAGACTCAGGCCTCCAGCGCCTGATCCAGATCCGCCAGTATGTCCTCGATCGCCTCGATCCCCACCGACAGCCGGATCATCTCCGGTTTCACGCCTGCCTTGGCCTGCTCCTCCTCGCTCAGCTGGCGATGAGTGGTAGAGGCCGGGTGGCAGGCCAGCGATTTGGCATCGCCGATGTTGACCAGCCGCTTGAAGATCTTCAGCGCATCGTAGAAGCGCACGCCCGCCTCGTAACCCTCCTTCAGCCCGAACGAGAGAATGGCCGAGGGGCGACCGGCCATGTACTTCTCCGCCAGCAGATAGTGCGGGTGACCCGGCAGACCGGCGTAGCTGACCCAGGCCACCTTGGGGTGATGTTTGAGGTGGTTGGCGACCCGTAGGGCGTTGTCCACGTGGCGCTCCATGCGCAGGCTCAGGGTCTCCAGTCCCTGCAGCAGCAGGAAGGCGTTCATCGGCGCCAGCGCCGCACCGGTATTGCGCAGCGGCACGGTGCGTACCCGCCCGATAAAGGCGGCGGGGCCAAAGGCCTCGGTATAGACCACCCCGTGGTAGGAGGGCTCGGGTTTGGTCAGTTGCGGGAAACGCTCGGCATGATCGGCCCAGGGGAACTTGCCCGAGTCGACCACCACGCCACCCAGCGAGTTGCCGTGACCGCCCACGTACTTGGTCAGGCTGTGCACGACGATGTCGGCGCCGTGCTCGATGGGTTTGCACAAGACCGGCGTGGCGACCGTGTTGTCGACGATGAGCGGCACGCCACGGGCGTGGGCCGCCTTGGCCAGCGCGGCCAGATCGACGATGTTGCCCGCCGGGTTGCCGATGCTCTCGCAGTAGACCGCCTTGGTCTTGTCATCGATAAGGGCGGCGATGGCTTCGGCGCTGTCATCCTTGGCGAAGCGCACCTCGACCCCGAAACTCGGCAGCATGTGGGCGAACAGGGTATAGGTGCCGCCATAGAGCTGGGGGGTGGAGACGATGTTGTCGCCGGCGGCGGTCAGCGCCTGAATGGCGTAGTTGATGGCGGCGGAACCTGCCGAGACCACCAGCGCGGCGATGCCCCCTTCCAACGCGGCCATTCGCTGCTCCAGCACATCGTTGGTGGGGTTCATGATGCGGGTATAGATGTTGCCCGGTACCGCCAGATTGAACAGGTCCGCCCCGTGTTGGGCGCTCTCGAATTCGTAGGCCACCGTCTGGTAGATGGGCACGGCGACCGCCTTGGTGGTGGGGTCGCTGGAAAAGCCATGGTGCAGGGCCAGGGTCGCATCTTTCATCACACACTCCTTGTTGGATGTTGCTTATGGCATTTATAGATGGATAGACGTCCAATCTATCAGGCCCGTGGCCGATGTAAACAGCAAGATCCGGCAAAGCAATGTCGCCCGCAGGGGATGCACCTCCCGAGTGGTGGGCAGGCAGGTCTCACTCAGAGGCGACGGCGATACTCCTTGTCATCGATCTGGTTCATATCCCACTGCATCAGGCGGTTGAGCTGCTGCATGGGATCCTCGATGAGCGCCAGCGGGCGCGGCAGGACCCGCTTGAAGTAACGGCGCAAGGTCTGCTGGATCCGGTTCGGTTTGATGGGGTTGGCGTGGCTCATGATGGCGCTCCTGTGCGGTGGTTCTCACGTTCGCCAGCAGTATTGAGCTAAAATGCGGAAGTAAAAACTGATGACTTACAGCAACGGGATTTCCTCTTTTATGCCGACCGGTCGCCTCTACCAGCAATTTCAACGACTCGCCCAGCTGCTTGGCAGCGATGAGCGGGAGATCAGTCTCGCCGAGGTGGCGGACCTGCTCTGCTGCACCCCGCGCAACGCCCGTCTGCTGCTGCGGCGGATGCAGGATCAGGGCTGGCTCAACTGGACGGCGGAAGCGGGGCGGGGGCGGCGCTCCCGACTCACCCTGCTCGACAGTCAGGAGAGCCTGACCCGGCGCCGCTTGCGGGATCTGCTCAGTCAGGGTCAGCTGGCGCAGGCGGTGCGGTTGGCGGAAGATCGCCTCGATCTGCTCACCCCGCTGCTGATCGAGCAGCTCGGTCAGGCCACCCGCGAGGGGCGCCAGATCCTGCGGGTGCCCTACTACCGGCCGCTGCCGCAGTTGCTGCCCACCGGCCCGATGCGCCGCTCCGAAATTCACCTGAGCCGCCAGATCTTCAACGGTCTGACCCGGAGAAATGAGGAAAATGGGGAAATCGAAGGGGATCTCGCCCACCACTGGGAGTGTCTGGGCCCTTGCCACTGGCGCTTTTACCTGCGCCCGGCAGTGCGCTTTCACCACGGCCGTGAGCTGGTGGTGGAGGATGTGATGGAGAGCCTGCTGGCCCTGCGGGAGCTCCCGCTGTTCGCCCATCTGGACCGGTTGGAGAACCCCTGGCCGCGCACTCTGGATCTCTATCTCGACAGTCCGGATCCCTGGCTGCCCCACCTGCTGGCCGAGCCGGTGGCGACCATCTTGCCGCGGGAGCTCAAGGGAGAGGCGGGCTTTGCCCTGCAACCGGTCGGCACTGGTCCCTACCGGGTGGCCGCCAACGATCCACTGCATCTTTGCCTTGCCGCGTTCGACGACTACTTCGGCCTGCGCGCCCTGCTCGACGAGATCGATATCTGGATGTTGCCTGAGCTGGCAGAGCGACTGGAGACCCACCTGCAGCTGGGGCGCGACCGCCCGGAGCTCGGCACCATGCGCGGCGAGTCGGAGCTGGAGTCGGGCTGCTACTTCCTGCTGCAGGACGATCGTTCCGGATCCTTGCAGGATCCCGCCCTGCGGCAGTGGCTCGGCCAGCTGTTCAATCCGGTGGCCCTGATGGGACGGGTCGCTCCCGAGTTGCAACGGGGCTGGACCAGCGCCCTCGGCCTGCTGCCCCACTGGCGCGAAGCGCTGCCCGCGCCCTTGCCCACACCGGCGCAGTTGCCGGGGAGACTGGTGCTCGCCTGCTTCAACCAGCATCTGGAGTTCAATGAGTGCGCCAACGCCATGAGCAGCCTGCTAGGGTCGCAGGGCATTGAGCTGGAGGTGCGCACCCTCGATTACGGCCGCTGGGTGAGTGGCGAGGATGAAGACGTGGATCTCTGGCTCGGCACCCTCAACCTCGAACATGCCGGCCCCTTTGCCCCCTACGTCTGGTTGCAGGGCACGCCGCTGCTGCGCAAGGTGTGGGGCAGCCAGCACGAGCTGTGGCAGGGGCTGATGCAGTGGCGGGCCAGCGGTGCCGAGCCCGGCCCCCGCGCCCTGCTGGCAACGGTGCAGCAGCAGAGCTGGTTTGTGCCGCTGTTTCACCACTGGCTGGAGCTGGAGAGCCGGGTCGGGGTACACGGGGTGCGGATGACGGCGCTTGGCTGGTTCGATTTTCGCAGCGCCTGGCTGCGGCCCGAGCCGACCCATCAGCCTGCAGCGGCGCCATAGTTCGTCCCATTCCTGCCACGGCTGACGGGCGCTCCGTGGCCGCTTGCGTGAAAGATCCGTAAAGCGGCTGCCGTTGCACAGTTTGTGTCACGCCTCTGTGCCATGCTGTTTCAGGTTATGGACAGCAGAGCAAATGAGGAAAACGATGAGCAACAATTCAGACAGTTCCGCAGGAAAATGCCCGGTCATGCACGGGGGAACCACCTCCGTCGAGACGTCCAGAATGGCGTGGTGGCCGAAGAGCCTCAACCTCGACATTCTTCACCAACACGATACCAAGACCAATCCGCTGGGAGCCGGTTTCAACTATCGGCAAGCCTTGAAGGGGCTCGATATGGCGGCCCTCAAGCAGGATGTGACTGCCCTGATGACCGACAGTCAGGATTGGTGGCCCGCCGACTGGGGCCACTACGGCGGCCTGATGATCCGCATGGCCTGGCACTCGGCCGGGACTTACCGCATCGCCGATGGCCGGGGCGGTGGCGGCAGCGGCAACCAGCGTTTCGCCCCCCTCAACTCCTGGCCGGACAACGCCAACCTCGACAAGGCCCGTCGCCTGCTGTGGCCCATCAAGAAGAAGTACGGCAACAAGATCAGCTGGGCCGACCTGATCATTCTGGCGGGCACCGTGGCCTATGAGTCCATGGGGCTCAAGACCTTCGGTTTCGCCTTTGGCCGCGAGGATATCTGGCACCCGGAGAAGGATATCTACTGGGGATCGGAGAAAGAGTGGCTGGCGCCCAGCAGCAAGCCGGGCGGTCGTTACTCCGGCGAGCGGGATCTGGAAAACCCGCTGGCGGCGGTGATGATGGGGCTTATCTACGTTAACCCGGAAGGGGTGGATGGCCAGCCCGATCCGCTGAAAACCGCGCAGGATATGCGAATCACCTTCGCCCGCATGGCGATGGATGACGAAGAGACAGTGGCGCTGACCGCCGGTGGCCACACCGTCGGCAAGGCTCACGGCAACGGCGATGCTAAACAGCTCGGCCCCGAGCCGGAAGGGGCCAGCCTCGAGGAGCAGGGGCTCGGCTGGATCAATCACCACAGCCGCGGCATCGGCCGCAACACAGTGACCAGCGGCATCGAAGGGGCCTGGACCACCCACCCGACCCAATGGGACAACGGCTACTTCGATCTGCTGTTCAAGTACGACTGGTGGTTGCAAAAATCTCCGGCGGGGGCCCATCAGTGGCAACCGATCAATATCGCCGAGGCGGATATGCCGGTGGATGTGGAGGACCCGTCGATCCGCTGCAAACCCATGATGACCGATGCCGACATGGCGCTCAAATTCGACCCCGCCTATCGCAAGATTGCCGAGCGCTTCCGCGATGATCCGGCAGCCTTCTCCGACGCCTTCGCCCGCGCCTGGTTCAAGCTGACCCACAGAGATATGGGGCCGAAGAGCCGCTATGTTGGCCCCTATGTGCCGACAGAAGATCTGATCTGGCAGGATCCGGTGCCTGCTGGCCGCGTCGATTATGACGTGGCGGCGGTGAAGGCCAGGATTGCCGCCAGCGGCCTCTCCATCAGCGAGCGGGTCACTACCGCCTGGGATAGTGCCCGTACCTTCCGAGGCTCCGACAAGCGGGGCGGAGCCAACGGCGCCCGCATCCGGCTGGCGCCGCAGAAGGATTGGCCGGGCAACGAACCGGCGCGGTTGGCGAAGGTGCTGGCGGTCTATGACAAGCTGGCGACCGAGTGTGGTGTCAGCGTCGCGGATCTCATCGTGCTGGGGGGCAACCTCGCCATCGAGCAGGCTGCGCAGGCCGCCGGGATGACGGTGAACGTGCCGTTTGCGCCGGGCCGGGGCGATGCTACTCAGGCCCAGACCGATGTGGCCTCGTTCGAGGTGCTGGAGCCGTTGGCCGATGGCTTCCGCAACTGGCTCAAGCAGGACTATGTAGTGACGGCGGAGGAGCTGCTGCTGGATCGCGCTCAGCTGATGGGGCTCACCGCCTGCGAGATGACGGCGCTGGTCGGCGGGATGCGGGTGCTCGGCACCAACCACGGCGGCACCGGGCACGGAGTCTTTACCGACCGGATCGGGGTGCTCAGCAACGACTTCTTCGTCAACCTGACGGACATGGCCTACCAGTGGCTGCCGAAAGCGAGCAATCTCTACGAGATCCGCGATCGCCGCAGCGGCGCCCTGAAGTGGACGGCCACCCGGGTGGATCTGGTGTTCGGTTCCAACTCGGTGCTGCGCGCCTATGCCGAGGTCTATGCCCAGGATGACAACCAGGAGAAGTTTGTCTGTGACTTCATCACCGCCTGGAACAAGGTGATGAATGCGGATCGCTTCGATCTGTTGGGTTAGCCCCCGAGCCGTTTAGCTAGCTGCATCAGCCCCGTACACCCAAGGTGTGCGGGGCTTTTTACTGCCCGCTTTTTTGCATAGCCCCACAACCCGCCGCGCTGCGACACTCGCTGGCCGGTCGCGCAGGGCCGCTGGCATCCCTGTGCTTGGGCCAGCAGTATCATGTAACATGCTGATCCGCTGATGATGCCCGTCGGCTACCCATTGGCCACTGATGTCCAATGAACAGCACAAGGACAGAAACAAAGAGACAAGGAGTCAACTCATGCTGGAAATGCAGATCCAACCCCGCTTTCAAGAGACGGATGCCCTCGGCCATATCAACAACACGGTGCCGGCGGTCTGGTTCGAATCGGCGCGGGATCCCCTGTTCCGGATCTTCTCCCCCGAGCTGGATGTGCATAACTGGCATCTGATCATCGCGGGCTACACAGTGCAGTTCAAACGTGAGCTGTTCTACGGCCAGCCGGTCACCATCAAGACCGGTGTGCGCCGCATCGGCACCAGCTCCTTTACGGTCTGGCAGGAGGCCTGGCAGGGCGGCGAACTGGCCGTCACCGCCGAAACGACCCTGATCCATTTTGACTACCGGGCCCGCCAATCCCTGCCCCTGAGCGATGCTCACCGGGAAGGGTTGCGGGCCTGGCTGACAGAGAGTTAACCACGGGCCGGATGGCCCATCACAGGAGTGCTATGTACAACTCAATGCGCAACACAGCGATCGCGCTGACCCTGGGATTCTGCTCCCTCCCTTCTCTGGCCGCTTCTCTCGCCGAGCAGTTTACCCTGATGGAGAAGGGGGCCGAGAGCGCCCTCGATACCCGTCAATTCAGCCATGATGGTGTCGATATCAAGGCCTGGATCGATGGCGCCCCCGTCATCATCGCCGTGCCCATCATGAACGAGCTGGGCAAGCTGGAAGGGGAGAGCCGCTACTACTTCAAGGGCGGCAAGCTATTCGGGGTCAAAGAGCCTGCAGCCCAGTTTGCCTTTGACGACAGCGGCAAGCTGACCCAATGGCTGGACGAGAAGGGCCAGCCCGCCGAGTTCGTCAGCAAAATGAGCATGCAGCAGCGTCAGGAGTGGCTCACCAAGCGGGCCGCCGAGCTGAGCAAGCTGTTTGTGGTGAGCGCGGCCGAACAGAAGGCCGCCAAGGGTAGCGTCAAGCTGAAGGGGGCGGATCTCGCTCACTGGCTCTGCAACGGCAAACTGATGGAACTCGCCCACGGCGACAAGGTGATCTTCGAGCAGGATAAGCTGAAGATTGGCGAGCAGGGGATCGAGGGGGAGGTATCCCTGCGTCAGGATAAGGGGTGGCAGGAGCTGAGCCTCAAGTGCGAGGTACAGGGCACTCAGGTAACCCGCCTCACCTGGCAGCCGCTGCCGGGTGCCAACAAGCCGCAATAAGCGCAGCAGCAAGGGGGCCCATCGCGGGCCCCCTTCTCATTCGGCTGGTGGCTCCCCCAGCTTGAGCCGGGTGAGCGCCTCGACCCGGCGCCACTGTCCGGGCTCGAACCAGCGGGCCAGCAGCTCTTGATGCTGTGCGGCCCGGGCCTCGTTCGGCAGTTGCCTTAGCTCGGCCAGAAAGCCGCTGAGCTGCTCGTCGAACCCTTGCCGGTTCTGCTCCAGCTGGCGCATTCGATCCACCGCTTCCGGTCCTCCCGTCTCCAGCAGCAGGGCATCCCGTTTGGCCGGGTCCATCTGCGCCAGCCCTTGCAACTCTTCAAGCAGGCGGCTGTTGGCCTCCGCCTCGCGAAACCAGCCCGGCTGCTCCGCCAGCCAGAGATCCAGCTCGCTGGCCAACTGCGATTTCTCGCTGTCTCTCGCCTCTGCCAGTGCCCTGCGGCGCAGGGTCAGCTGCTCCATCAGTCGATCCTCGGCAAACAGCTGCGCCTGCTCGGCGGGGGTAAAGCTCTGCTGGCGCAGCTGCTCCCGCTCGTCAAACAGGATCTGCAGGCTGGTGAGGGAGATCTCGGTGGGCACCGTCAGGCTGCTCTGGGCGGAGACAAAGGTGCGATAGCGCGCCTGCAGGGCATCGGCGGCCTCCTGCTCGGGATCGTGCGGGTGGCTTTGGGCATGCTGGTTGGCTTGATCGGATGATGAGCCTGCCGTCGGTGCAGCGGGCCAGAGCAGCACCCCGCCAAGCAGCAGGGTGATGGCGCAGGGCACGGCGAGCAGGATGGCTATCTTCATAGGCCCAGCTCCTTGAGGCGGTTGGCGTGCTGGCGATAGAGGGTGACCGGATCGGTCTCGAACAGATGGTGGATGCCGAACGACTGGTTCACTTCGTCCAGATGGTTCATCCGGTAGCCGGTGCCGATCACCTTGCCGAGGTGGCTGCTGCAGACCCCGACCAGCCCGTCATTGGGCTCCTTGAAGAAGGCGCCGGTCAGCGCCAGCGCAGGATCCACCGGATCCAGCAGATTGGTCAGGTTGCCGCGCCCGCTCCAGGAGAAATAGTAGACGCCGTTGCTGGCCTGCAGCGGCCCTTCGCCGCAATATTGGCCTGGCAGCCCCTCCGGGTAGCGTTGGTTGAACTGGCTGGCTCCCTTGCTGGTGAGGGCATCGAGGGCGGCGACCGGATCTTGCGGCAGCGGGCTCCCGCCCGAGAGCAGTGAAATCATGCCGGAGAGGGCGTGGGCAGCGGCAGCAGCCAGTTTCTCGGCGGCGCTGCCTGGGGCAGCGTTGGCCCGCACCAGATCGGCAATCTCGGAGCCATAGTTGACCCCGCCGACGCTGGTGGCGGAGGCGACCAGCTCGGGGGCGACCGAGGCGACATAGCGGATGGTGGGGCCGCCGTGGGAGTGGCCGATCAGGTTGACCTTCTCGGCACCGGTGGCGGCCAGCAGCAGCTCAACCTGGGCGAGCAGTTGTTCCCCCCGCTGTTCCGAACTGGCGGTGGCCGACACCTGCGCCACGTAGACCTTGGCACCATCCCGGCTCAGGGCCTGGGGAATGCCGTAGAAGTAATCGACCCCGAGCAGCTTGTCGAAGCCGAACAGGCCGTGCACCAGCACTATGGGGTAGCGGGTCTGGGTATATCCGCTGGCGTGCGCCAGCATGGGCAGGGTGCAGAGCAGCACCAGAAGCCATCTCTTCATCATCAGCATCCTTGTTGATTCGTGAGGAACAGATTGTGTGGCGTACTCCATGTTCGCCGGAGCCAGTATGGTGGCTGCTGACGGGAGAGGTTGTGAGGGGGATCGCAACTCGGGATTCAAAAGAGATTGTTGTTGGCCTGACCTCGCCTGGGCACGGGCGGGGAGGCTGAGCTCCCCGCCCTGCGGCTTATTGCCACTCCACCAGGTGGTACTGCTTCTTGCCCCGGCGCAGCAGCAGGTAGCGGCCAAACAGTCGATCATGGGCACTCAGCTGATCATCCTGCTTGAGCACACCATTGAGGCTGATGGCTCCTGCCGCCAGCAGCTCGCGGGCGATGCGTCTGGAGTTCGCCAGACCGCAGCTGACCAGCAGGCTGACCAGATCAATCTCGCCGCAGACTGTGCTGCTCGGCATGCCATCCTGCGCCAGCTGGGCCAGATCGCTCTCGCCAAGGCGAGCCACGTCGCCGCTAAACAGCAGCTCGCTGATGCGTTGTACCGCCGCCAGCGCCGCCTTGCCGTGCACCAGCTCGGTCAGCTCGTTTGCCAACATCTGCTGGGCCTGCTTGCGCCCCTGTCGCTTGGCATCCTCCACCTCCAGTGCAGCAATCTCGCTCAGCGACATAAAGCTGTAGTAGCGCAGGAAGCGGTAGACATCCTCATCCGCAGTGCCGAGCCAGAACTGGTAGAAGGCGTAAGGGGAGGTGAGCGCCGGATCGAGCCAGACCGCGCCACCCTCGGTCTTGCCGAACTTGGTGCCATCCGCCTTGGTGATAAGGGGCAGGGTCATGCCGTGCACCTGTGCCTGATGGAGACGACGGGTGAGATCCATACCGCTGGTGATATTGCCCCACTGGTCGTTGCCGCCAATCTGCAGGGTGCAGCCGAGCCGCTGGTGCAGCACCGCAAAGTCGTAGGATTGCAGCAGGGCGTAGGAGAACTCGGTGAACGAGATGCCCTGATCCGGGCGGGCCAGCCGCTGGCGCACCGATTCCCGTGCCAGCATGGCGTTGACCGAGAAGTGCTTGCCGATATCCCGCAGAAAATCGAGGGCGGACATCTGCCCCATCCAGCCGCCATTGTTGACCAGTTGCGGGGCCGACAGGCCCTCATCGGCGGGCAACAGCGCCTTGATCTGGGCCGACAGGCTGGCGACCCAACCCTGCACGGTATCGGCACTGTTGAGGCTGCGCTCGGTCGCCTTGAAGCTGGGGTCGCCGATAAGGCCGGTCGCCCCGCCCACCAGTGCCACCGGGGTGTGGCCCGCCAGCTGGAAGCGGCGCAGCATCAAGAGCGGCACCAGATGACCGATATGCAGGCTGCCAGCGGTGGGATCAAACCCGCAATAGACGGTGCGCGGGGTGGCAAGATGATCGGCCAGGGCCGCCGGGTCGGAATTCTGGGCCACAAGGCCGCGCTGGCTCAGCTCATCGAGCAGGTGGGGGTTGATCATGGGTTCTCCAACAGCAGGGGGAAAAGCCGTCATCCTCGCCGTTCTGGTCGGTGGCGGATATGTCCCCTGAGGGACAGTTTCGCCACTCTCGTGCTAGCATTCAGCCACAGTGGGGAATCGCTCCCCGCCACCGGAAACGTGCCACCATGACCCAGCCATTCACCACAGATGCCTTGACCCGCAGCATGACCGAGGTGGTTGATGCCCTGCACAGCAGCGCCTTTCAGGCGGCGCTGGTGCGGCTGATCCAGCAGCAGGTGGCGTTTGATTGCGCCCTGCTGCTCGGCGTCGGGCAGCGGCCCGTCTACCTCTACGACAACCTCAACCATCAGCGGGCTCTGCTGTTTGATCGCTACCTCACCAGCCACTTCAGTCAGGATCCCTTTATGCAGGCGCTGGAACAGGGCTTGCCTGCCGGCGTCTGGACGCTGGCACAGGTCTCCCAAGGGCGGCTCGATCCCGAATATCGCCACCACTTCTATCAGGCCACCGGCTGGCAGGAGGAGGTGGGGCTGATCCTGCCGGTGCGGGACGGACTGACGTTGATGCTGTTTCTTGGCCGCCTCGACAAGCGCAGTACCCTCAGCCGTGACGAGCTGGCACGGCTGGAGCAGTTGTTCCCGCTGGTACATTCGCTCTGTCGCCAACAGTGGCGGCAGAGCCAGCCGCTGCTGGCACAGAGCACGGTGCTGCCAGACAGCGCCAGCATCCGGAGTGCGGTGGAGCAGGCGATGGCGAGTGTCGGGGGCGATAGGCTTACCCGGCGCGAGCGGCAGGTGGCGGAGTTGTTGCTGCAGGGGCTGGATACGGAGGCGATTGCCGCAGCGCTCGGGATTGGCAGCGGCACTGTGAAGAATCACCGCAAGCATATCTACGGCAAGCTGCGGCTCGGCTCGCGGGCCGAGCTGTTCCATCTCTTTCTGAACCACCTCATTACGGCGCCGCTGGAGGCATCCCCCGCCTCATCGGCGGGAGACAAAACGAGCCCGCCATAGGGCGGGCCGGGGTTACTCGAGGCGCGGGATGGGGGGATTGGTCTCGGGCAGCATGTTGAGCGGTTGGTAGCGCGCCATCAGCCGCTTGTATTCATCCCCCTGCCTGACCTTGTCCAGCGCCTGTTGCAGACGTGCTATTTGCTGTTTGTCTGCCGCCAGATTGAAGGCGAAGCAGTTGTCCTGCTCTTCAAGAATTGCGACGGTGACAAAATCCTCGCTGGGAAAACCCAGCGCCTTGGCCTGATGGCGCAACATCACCTCGTTGCCCGCCACCAGATCGGTACGGGCCATGATGAGTTGGCGCACCACCTGCTCCATCCGTTCCACCGCCATCATATTGCCCGGGCTGATCCCGCGGTTGAGCAGCAACTGCTCCCCCACATCTGCCTGCATCACGCCGATCAGCAGCTTGGCGAGATCCGCTTTGCTAGCCACTTTGGGGGCATCCTGCTTGCGGCCGACCAACGAGACCCTGGAGTGGCTGATGGGGCAGACCCAGAGGAAGTGGGGATCCCGCTCCCTGGTGTGCGCCGTGGTAAACAGCACCGCCTCCGGCTGCTGGGTCAGCAAATACCAGCCGCGGGCCCAGGGCAGGAAGTGGATCGGTTGCTCCGGCACCCCCATTTCGCGCCACATCAGGCGCAGCAGCTCGACTGCAAGGCCAATGGGTTGACCCTTGTTATCCTGGCCGTTGAGCGGCATGTTCTGCTCCGAATAGTAGATAAGTGCCGGAGCCGGGAGCGCGATAAACAGCGCGAGAGAAGCGAGAGCAGAGAGCAGGCGGCGCATGGTGCACTCCTTGTGCGGGTAGTTACCTAACAGTCTATGTGGCCTTTGCCATAAGTTCATGATCCGGCTGCGCGATAAAACAACAGGCCACCTTGCGGTGGCCTGTCGGTCTATTTGAGCAGGGCTTCCATCTCCGCCTCGGCTTTGGCGCGCGCCTTGGCCTCCGCCGCTCTGGCTGCATCGGCGACGCTCTCTCCGGCCGTATGGGCGGCGGCACTGGCGGCCTGCTGGGTGGGGGCAGCCACAGCCTTGGTCGCTTCCTGCGTCAGGGTAGCACTGCTGACCGCCTGTTTGGCGGGAGTGGCAACGGTCTTGCTGGCCTCTTGCGTCACGGTTGCGGTGGCGCTGCTGACCGCCTGTTTGGCTGGTGCGGCCACGGCCTTGGTGGCCTCTTGCGTCACGGCGGCGGCACTGACCGCCTGTTTGGCGGGAGTGGCAACAGCCTTGGTGGCTTCCTGTGTCACGGTCGCAGTGGCACTGCTGACGGCCTGTTTGGCAGGTGCGGCAACGGCCTTGGTGGCTTCTTGCGTCGCGGTGGCGGCGGTGTTGCTGACTGCTTGCTTGGCAGGAGTGGCAACGGCCTTGGTTGCTTCTTGCGTTGCGGTCGCAGCGGCGCTACTGACGGCCTGTTTGGAAGGTGCGGCAGGTGCGGCAACGGCCTTGGTGGCCTCTTGCGTCACGGTCGCGGCGGTGCTGCTAAGCGCCTGCTTGGCGGGTGCGGTGACTGCGGAGGTTGCACTGCGGGTAAGGTCGGTCGCGCGTTGACTCACCGCTTGCGTGGCCTGTCCTGTGGCGTTGGCGGTTGCACCGCTGATGGCTTGGCTGGCGCTGTTGGTCAGCGAGCCGGTGACGCCGCGGGTCACTGTGCCCAGAGCGCTGCCTAGGGAGAAGGGGGAGGCGTCACTCTGACTGGTTGCCGCGCCGGTCAGGGCATTGGCCGTTGGGGTGAGCTGGCTGGTGGGGGTCTGCCAGCCCTGCATGGCGGTTGGCCAGGTCGGTGCCGTGCCCGCCAGATTTTCGCCGAAGGTCAGGGTGGTGCCATCCCCTTTTTGCAGCAATACCGACATCTGGTTGGTTTGCGAGTTCCACACCATCCCCGCCTGCTTGGCGATATCCGGCACCGGCGCATACTCGGAGACCACATAGAAAAGCGGCCCCTCCTGCTGTAACTTGTCGGCAGTCTTGAGCAACTGCATGGTGCTGTCGTAGTTGGGGCCAAGGATGGCGGTCATCCGATCCTTGATCAGGGGTTGTTCGAACAGATTGACCTCGTTCGGGTCAAAGCCGACCAGCGGTTTGAGCAGGGCCCACATCAGCTGGCTGGTGGGGCTCATCATCAGCAATGGGGCAACGCAGGCGGACAACATCAGGCTCAGGCAGGCCGCCTGAAGCAACGGCATGATACGCATTGGGATAATATCCAAATAACGATTTGATAAATAAGGTTATATTTTGTCAGGACGTGACAAATTCACCGGAAGTTTGCGCGTGGCAGCGAGAGACTGCCCGCAGGCGCTGGCAGGCTACCATATTGGTTCCACAATGCCAGCAGGCAGTATGATTGTCAGTCAAGTAAACCCCGGCGCTGGTCGATTCTTCGAGAGTGCCCCCCATCGAAACAGGATCCCTCTCATGAAAAATTTACTGCTCTGCCTGCTGGCCTCCCTCTGGCTCGCCCCCGCTCTGGCCGCGTCCAAAACCACTGTGGTGGGCGACTCTGCCAGCCCCGAGCTGGTGTTGCCGCTGGGTTCGCTGCCCGAGCGGGTCTGCTGGTTTGCCGATCAGAAATATTCCGAAGGGGCCCGTATTCTGCAGGGAGATATCTGGCTGGAGTGCGGCCCGCAGAACGACCTCGAGAGCAATGGCCCGTTGGCTTGGCGCTCTCCTGCGGTGGTGTTGCCTGCCACCCGGGGAGCAAAAGATCAGAAGACGATTTCCGTGGGTCAGTGAGGCTTTTCTTGATCCAGCTAAAGACATGGACGTGATCCCTGTCGCATAATGCAGCTCCTTTCTTCTCTTGGCTGGAACCTAAGAAATGGCTCGTCGCTCTTCCAATGCACAACGTCGTCGCAGTAGCTGGTGGTACAAACGCTTGTTGGCAAGGGAGCGGGAAGAGCGTGAAGCGCGTTCCGTAAGGGATTGATACTGCATTGAAAAACGGAGCCTCGGGCTCCGTTTTGCATTTATCACCGTCAGCATCATGACAACGGGGGCCATCAGGCCTAATGCCAGTCAGTTAAGCCTGACTGGCATTGTTTTTATTGGCTTTTTTCACACTATACCTCTGTGGCCTTGGCTTCAC